>JBCCEI010000008.1:0-32556 GCA_039030355.1 Pseudomonadota bacterium
AAGATTAATGATAGAAATTTATTTATAAAGTGAAAGAAAATGAAACGCACATATCAACCTAGTAATTTAAAACGAGCACGTACTCATGGTTTTAGAGCTAGAATGAAAACAAAAGGTGGTCGCGCAGTAATTAATGCTCGTCGTGCACGTGGACGCGCTCGTTTGAGTCCGTAGTTTGTAAAAAAATTAACTAGAAAAATTTTTCATAAATTTTTTTGCCTTTAAAAAACTACTCGTACACACAAGAAGATCGGCTACTAAAAGCTAGTCAGTTTACTCGAGTATTTGATCACGCAACAAAATCGAGCAGCGAGTTTTTTACCATACTCTCCAGAGAAAATGAGGTGAATCAACCACGAATTGGAATCGTAGTTGCAAAACGTCGCGCCAAGCGATCAGTGGATCGAAATATAATAAAAAGAATTATTCGTGAGAGCTTCCGTTTAAACAAAAAATCACTGCCAGCTTACGATTTTATCGTAATTTTAAAACGCCCGATTAATATAATTAAACGTACTAGTCTCCGACAACAAATGGAAACACTCTGGAAACAATATTAGAAAAATATGTCTGCATTCATCAGTAAAATTCTAATTTTTTTTATTAAGGCTTATCGACTTATTTTGAGCCCATGGTTAGGCCAACAGTGCCGCTTCCATCCAACATGTTCACAGTATGCGTTAAAAGCAATAGAGCAACACGGACCTGTGAGAGGAAGCTGGCTAACATTAAAACGCGTATTGAGTTGTCACCCATGGCACGAAGGCGGCATTGACCCTGTGCCAGAAAGTCGACCACATAAATAAAATAAACTGGCCAAACGCTGATGGAAAACCAAAGATTCTTTTTATATATAGCATTGGCTTTCTTGCTGTATATCGTTTGGCTGACCTGGCAACAAGAGCAAGCACCAAAACCCGCCGTTCAGCAAGATACTAATGGCGTGCAAATAGAAAACCAGACCTCCGATCTTAGTGAAAGCAATTATGACAATTCTGATGATTTGCCTGATGTTTTAGATGCGCCCCAAACAGTACAAAATGTTGTTGAAGATTCTAGTATTCAGCAGCAAAACAAAAGTAGAAAAATTCATGTGCGTACTGATGTGCTTGATGTCATTATCGATACTCGCGGCGGAGACATACGCCAAGTTGATTTGCCCACATATCCGGTTTCATTAGATAAACAAGACGAAGCTTTTCGATTAATGCGCAGCGATGCACGTACTTATATTGCGCAATCTGGTTTACGCCACGATAAAGTAAGTGGTCAAGCTATTAAGGGCGTGGCACCTACACATCATGAAATCTATACAGCGGAGCAAACGCAGTATCAATTGATTGACGGCAAAGATGAATTGAACGTTAAGCTTATTTGGAATGGTGCAAACGGAATTTCGGTTGAAAAAATTTATAACTTTAAGCGCGGTGAATTTGTTTTTGATATTACTCATCGTGTAATTAACCAGGGCAATACCACTTGGGTTGGGCGCCAATATCAACAATTAAGACACAGCCCAGTTCCTGAAAATAGAAGTTGGCTTCGATTACCAACCTACACCGGAACCGCATATTTTGACGGTGGATATCACAAACATAATTTTGACGATATCAATGATGAGCCCATCAATATGCAAGTTGAAGGTGGTTGGATTGCAGTTTTACAACATTACTTCGTGTCCGCCTGGATACCTGACCAAGCAGAAGAAAATCGATTTTATAGTAAAGAAGTTAAAGCTGCGAATGAAAAGCAATTATTAATAGGCATGTTGTCTGATGCAAAAACAGTCGCGCCAAATACCAGTGAGGAGTTTACTCGACGCTTATATGCTGGCCCCAAGATTCAAGAAGACATGAAAAATATTGCCAAGGGCTTGGACCTAAGCGTGGATTACGGCATGTTTTCTATTCTTTCAAAACCATTGTTTTGGTTATTACAATGGTTTCATAAACTAGTAGGCAATTGGGGCTGGTCTATTATTTTGGTTACCGTCGTGATTAAACTAGTGTTTTATCGTTTATCAGAAACCAGTTATAAATCTATGGCGCGTATGCGTAAGCTACAACCCAGGGTAAAAGCACTGCAAGAACGTTATGCCGACGATAAACAAAAATTAGGCCAAGCAACCTGGGATTTATACCGCAAAGAAAAAGTCAATCCAGCAAAAGGTTGTTTGCCAATTCTGATTCAAATGCCAGTGTTCTTGGCGCTTTACTGGGTGTTAATTGAAAGTGTTGAATTAAGACAGGCCCCATTCATGTTATGGATCAGCGACCTCTCGGTGCGTGATCCAATTTTTGTGTTGCCGTTATTAATGGGCATAAGTATGTATGTGCAATTTAAATTAAACCCCGCACCGCCTGACCCTATGCAAGCAAAAATTTTCGCAATGATGCCAATTATGATGACAATCTTTATGGCATTTTTCCCTGCTGGTTTGGTGCTTTACTGGTTGGTGAACAACATTCTTTCGATAGTTCAACAGTATGTGATTACCAAACGCATCGAGAAAGAAGCATACTGACCAGGAAACGAGAAAATTCTCAAACATTAGTATATAGGGCGAAACCATGCCCAGTTCTTCATCACAACAACAATGCATTTGTGCGCTTGCTACACCTCCGGGGCGTGGCGCGCTCGCAATCGTGAGGGTGTCAGGTAAACACGCTTTATTACTGGCTGAAAAAATTACTAAATGTTCATTGCTAGCAAGACAAGCAAAGTTCACAAGTTTTTATTCCAGTGAAAATTTGATTATTGATCAGGGGCTCGCAATATATTTCCGAGCACCCGCATCATTTACAGGCGAAGATGTGGTTGAATTTCATTGCCATGGGAATCCTTTGCTTGCAGATGCATTATTGAAAACCCTTTGTAGTTATGGAGCACGTCTTGCGTCACCAGGCGAATTTAGTTTGCGCGCCTTTTTAAATAATAAAATTGATCTTACTCAGGCAGAGGCGATTGCAGATTTAATTAATGCCAGTACAGAGCAAGGCATACGTTCCGCAACCAGTTCTTTGCAAGGTGCTTTTTCTAAGCGCGTGACAGATGTATTAGCTCAGTTAGTGCAAGTACGCATGCATATAGAGGCACATTTAGATTTTCCAGACGAAGAAATTGATAGAAAACAAGATCAACAAATTGATTTAAGCTTACAGGGTTTAGCAAACACACTGAAAGAATTGCTGCTGCAAGCCAAGTTAGGTGAGCGTTTACAAACGGGTGCAACCATTGCAATCGCGGGCAAACCTAATGCGGGTAAATCGAGTCTATTAAATGTGTTGGCACTAAGTGATGTAGCAATTGTGACAGAAATTCCTGGTACAACACGCGACCCTTTGACTGTAGATATAGAAATCAAAGGAATTCCGGTGTGTTTAATCGATACAGCAGGTTTGCGAAACACGCAAGATATAATTGAAGTAGAAGGCATTGCTCGTGCTCAACAAGCATTACAAAGTGCGGATTTAATTTTATGGTTAAGTGATATTGCAAATGAAACAACCGAAAATATTCCACAAGAATTAGACGGTAATAAAATTATTCATGTGCAAAATAAAATCGATTTGCAAAAAGAAGACATTCATTACAAATCAAACAAACTCTATATCTCCGCGAAAACACAGCAAGGTATTGATAGTTTGCTTGAACATATATCAAAACGCCTGTCAGGGAATGATGCTGTGCAGGAGCATGGCGATACGCCATTTTTAGCTAGAAGCAGACATATTGTGTCACTGCAGCAGGCACTGGATAAAATTTATTCTTCACAAACACATATCAGCGATACCCATAAGCTAGAACTTGCCGCAGAGGATCTTCGCTTGGCCCAGCAAATGCTTTCCGAGATAACCGGTGAATTCACTGCTGATGATCTACTTGGCAAAATCTTTAGTGAGTTTTGCATCGGTAAATAAACTACATTACACAAACTGGCGAGAAGCGTATGAGAAAAAAGTCCATTCGGGCAGTCGTGCTATCGCAGCAGCTTCAGTACAATAAGTAACCATGAGTGATTTCCCAGAATATGATGTCATCGTCATCGGTGGTGGACATGCCGGCACGGAAGCTGCGTTGGCCGCTGCACGTATGGGTGCGAAGACGTTAATGATTACGCACAACATCGAAACAATTGGCCAAATGAGTTGTAACCCGGCAATCGGCGGAATTGGTAAAAGTCATTTGGTTAAAGAAATTGATGCCATGGGTGGGGTAATGGCACTAGCTGCTGATTTGGGCGGGATTCAATTTCGAGTATTAAATTCGCGCAAAGGTCCGGCAGTACGTGCGACACGTGCGCAAGCAGATCGCGTGCTTTATAAAGCCGCAATTCGCAAACAAGTTGAGAACCAAGAAAATTTAAAAATTTTTCAACAAGCTGTAGATGATTTACTAATTGAACAAGACTGTATCCGTGGGGTTGTCACACAAAGCGGACTTACTTTTAAGGCAAAGTCCGTGGTGCTAACTACGGGCACGTTTCTGGGCGGGAAAATTCATATTGGTCATGATCAATATGCTGCAGGACGTGCTGGTGACCCACCAGCTACCACATTGGCACAACGATTACGCGAATTAAAATTGCGTGTTGGACGGCTTAAAACGGGCACACCGCCAAGAATTGATGGCCGTACGATTAACTACTCGCAGTTAGAAGCTCAACCGGGTGATGAACCAACACCTGTGTTTTCATTTCTTGGCAATGCGGAATTACACCCTGAACAAGTCAATTGTTTTATTACTTACACAAATGAGAACACGCATGACATTATTCGCGCGGATTTAAAAAGTTCGCCGATGTATAACGGCAACATCGATAGCACCGGCCCACGTTATTGCCCATCGATTGAAGATAAAATCACGCGCTTTGCTGAGCGCAGACAACATCAAATTTTTATTGAACCGGAAGGCTTGAATACGCATGAAGTGTATCCAAATGGTATTTCAACGAGTTTGCCATTTGCAACGCAACAAAAATTTGTACAAAGCGTAAAAGGTTTTGAAAACGCGCACATCACCAGACCTGGCTATGCAATTGAATATGATTACTTTGATCCACGCGATTTACAACCGAGCTTAGAAACCAAAGCGATTACAGGATTATTTTTTGCTGGACAAATCAATGGCACCACTGGATATGAAGAAGCAGCAGCACAAGGATTGGTAGCAGGCATCAATGCAGTAAGACGTGTGCAGCAAAAACAAGCATGGCATCCTCGTCGTGATCAAGCTTATATCGGAGTGATGATCGATGATTTGGTAACACGCGGCACACTCGAACCCTATCGTATGTTTACCAGCAGAGCCGAATTTAGATTATTGCTGCGACAAGATAATGCTGATTTACGTTTGAGCGAAACCGCATATGAGTTGGGTTGCTTGTCTGCCAAACAATGGCAACTGTTTTGCGATAAGCGCGAAGCATTAGAAGTACAAAAACAACGTCTACAAACAAGTTTTGTGCAGCCCGGCGATGTAAATGAAAAACGTGAGGAAGAAATACTAGGGTCAAAACTTAAGCACGAATATAGCATGTACGAACTACTGCGTAGACCAGAAGTAAATTTTGAAAACCTACAAACATTTTGTAAACAAGATTTAAGCGATATTCCCACTGACGTTAGCGAGCAACTTGAAATTCAAGCCAAGTATGCTGGTTATATTGAAAGACAAAATGCTGAAGTGGAACAATTGGCACTACAAGAGGAAGTTAAACTTCCGAAAGATATCAATTACGCAAACATTTCAGGCTTATCTAACGAAGCAAAACAAAAATTAATCGAAATACAACCTCTCACCATTGGACAAGCGGCGAGAATTTCGGGAATCACCCCATCTGCGATTTCACTATTGTTAGTGCATTTGAAATCGAGAACAACACGTAAAAGCGCATAAGCAAGAAATAATTTAGCTTTCGATTGAGTTCAACGCATTGAGCAAAAACTTATCTAGTGTACTAACAGCAGGAGCACAACAATTAGGGCTAGATTTGAACGAGGTACAAGTTGGTCAATTATTACAGTTTGTTGAGTTGTTAACGAAGTGGAATAAAACCTATAACCTCACAGCAATCGATGATCCGCAGGAAATGCTATCAAAACACATCTTGGATAGCTTATCGGTATCCAAATATCTCGTTGGCGAAAAAATTCTGGATATAGGCAGTGGTGCAGGTCTACCAGGCCTACCACTTTCCATCACACATGCTGAAAAACAATTCACATTGCTAGACAGCAATTTGAAGAAAACGCGTTTTATGCAACAAGTAGCAATTGAGTTGAAATTGCAGAATGTTGAAGTTGTGAATCAGCGCATACAAACATTCCAACCAGCCATTAACCATTCTTTCAGTACGGTAGTTAGTCGTGCATTTGCAGATAGCACAAGCTTCATTAACCAATGCAGCCATGTAATATCACAAGGGCGGTTAATTTTTATGCTGGGCAAACAAAAGCAACTCGAAGCGCTGCCAAAAAGTTATAATGTGCTGGAGATTTCCAGCGTTACCATTCCACAGCTAGATGCACAAAGACATATCGCAGTAGTTGAAAAAAATAGTCAATAAATTATTTGAACATGGCGAAAACTATTTCAGTAACTAACCAAAAAGGTGGTGTCGGAAAAACCACTACTACGGTTAATTTAGCAGCCTCAATGGCGGCGACGAATCGTCGTGTTTTATTGATTGATCTTGATCCGCAAGGTAACGCCACTATGGGTTCAGGGGTGGATAAGCGCACCGTGGAAAAAACCACGGCGAATGTGTTACTGGGTGAAAACTCGGTGAGTGAGTGTACCGTACGAGATAGCAAAGGCGGTTATGATTTAATTGCTGGCAATGAACAACTCACAGTTGCAGAAGTGCACTTACTTGATGCTAACGGGCGTGAATTTAAATTACGCAAAGCATTGCAAGAAGTGAGTGATGATTATGATTATATTTTTATTGACTGCCCACCCTCGTTAAATATGCTTACAGTAAATGGTTTGGTTGCAGCAAATAGCGTCATTATTCCAACGCAATGTGAATACTATGCGCTAGAAGGCCTTTCCGCTTTAACACAAACCATCGAGCGCATACGCATGTCAGCTAATCCTGAGTTAAAAATAGAAGGGTTATTACGCACAATGTATGACCCGCGTAATAATTTAGCCAATGATGTGTCTGCTCAGTTGACTTCCCATTTTGGTGAAAGTGTTTATCGCACCATCATTCCACGAAATGTCACCCTTGCAGAGGCACCCAGCCATGGCTTACCCGTATTGTTGTATGACAAGCGCTCACGAGGGGCATTGGCGTATTTAGCACTGGCTGGAGAGATGTTACGTCGTGATGAGGGTCGTGCAGCAGTGATGACCTCGGCAATGGCAAATTAAGAGTGGTAATTTTATGGTGAAGAAAAAGAGGGGATTGGGAGCACTTGGGGTTGATGTGTTGCTTAGCGCTGCCGAAACAGAGAGTGCAATCAGCAACAGCGCTTCAAGTTCTGGTGGCAAAAGCCTGCAAAATCTACCTGTCGACATGATTCATCAAAGCCCCTATCAACCCAGACAAGTCATGGAGCCAGAGGCGCTTGAAGCCTTGGCTAGCTCGATACGTCAACAGGGTGTGGTACAGCCAATTGTTGTGCGTAAAACAGGTGAACATTTTGAGTTAATTGCAGGCGAGCGTCGTTGGAGAGCAGCACAACAGGCCGGTTTGCAAGAAATTCCCGCAGTCATCAAAAGCGTCAACGACCAAGAAGCCGCGGCAATTGCGATTATTGAAAATCTACAACGTGAGGATTTAAATCCACTAGAAGAAGCTCAAGCGTTTGCCAATTTAATTGATAAATTTGGTTTAACCCATCAAGAAGTGGGTGAGGTCGTGAGCCGATCACGTTCAGCAGTGAGCAATAGTTTGCGTTTGTTGGAGCTTGCCGATGCAGTGAAAGAAATGCTCAATCAGGGCGAGCTGGAAATGGGGCATGCACGTGCGCTTTTGGCATTAAAAAATAAACAACAAGTGAAGTGCGCACAAAATATCGTTCAAAGACAACTATCGGTACGCGCTGCCGAGTCGATGGTGAAGCAATTGTTAAAGGGCGGTGAGAAAAAGAAAACCGCGTCGACTAGCCACGATCCAGATGTTTCGCGTATGGAGCATAAATTATCCGACCGTTTAGGAGCTGGCGTGTCTATTCAACATAGCCAAAATGGTAGTGGGCGCATGCAAATTCGATATACCAATCTTGATGAATTTGAGGGAATCGTGAATAAATTAATGGGCGAATCAAACTAGTTAATTTTTGTACTAAGTCGAAAGGTATACTCCCTAGTTTCTATTGAGATTTCACGGCCTAAAATTTATACTTCGCGACTCAGCCATAGCATAATATGGATTGCGTAAAGTCGTATTAACCGTACGGAAAAAAAAGCAACAAACGGGTTTTACGATTATGTTGAACCTAATAAATATAAAACCTATACATGGTTCAAAAGTTAACGATACCTACGCAAATTAACCAGATTCTGATTTGGCAATGGCTAATCACTTTGTGCATTGCAGCGTGTTTGTTTGTTTTTAAACTTGATTTAGCGTTGTCCGCATTATTGGGCGGACTAACTTGTGCATTACCTAATTTGTATTTTGCACGCCAGTTATTTACGAAACGCAGAATAGCTGAAGCGGGATTATTGCTTCAAAAAATTTACATTGCGGAATTCATAAAACTGGCTTTAACCGTCACACTAATGGCGATTGTTTTAATTAACTATAAGGGCGTCCATCCGACAAGTTTTTTTGTAACGTACTTCATCGCATTCTCGTGCATGTGGGCCGTACCTTTACTTACACAACCGTCAAGCAACACAACACTTAAGCAAACACATCAATAATGGCCGGCGAAATCACATCATCTGAATATATTCAGCATCACCTGACTAATTGGACCTATGGCAAACATCCCGATGGCCATTGGGGATTCGCCCACAGTGCACAAGAAGCTGCCGATATGGGCTTTTGGGCAATTCATGTGGACAGCATGTTTTGGTCAATCTTTTTGGGCGCAGTCTTTATTCTTCTTTTTCGTACAGCAGCCAAATCGATGACATCCGGTGTGCCGAGTGGCCTGCAAAATTTTGTTGAGTGGGTTGTGGATTTCGTTAATGAAAATGTACGTGGCTCATTCAATGCAAAAAATGACATCGTTGCACCCATGGCATTAACAATATTTTTCTGGGTGCTCTTAATGAATTTAATGGATTTAGTTCCGGTGGATTGGATTCCACATCTTGCAGGCATTATTGGCAACGCGGTGTTTGGTGTGGATCCACACCATGTCTACTTTAAGGTTGTGCCAACAACGGATCCAAACATTACTTTTGGAATGGCATTAGCCGTATTCGTTTTAATGCTTTACTACAGTGTTAAATGCAAAGGATTGGGTGGATTTCTGGGCGAACTCACTTTGCAGCCGTTTGGTAAATGGGGCATGCCAGCCAACTTATTACTAGAAGGTATCTCTTTAATATCAAAACCAGTGTCATTAGCACTGCGTTTGTTTGGTAATTTATATGCAGGCGAGATGATCTTTATTTTGATTGCACTATTGTATAGCGGTGGAATTATCTGGGCATCAGTGGGTGGATTGCTTCAGATAGGCTGGGCGATTTTTCACATTTTAATTATATTTTTACAAGCATTTATTTTTATGGTTTTGACCATTGTTTATTTAGACATGGCGCACCAAGAGCATCATTAATCGTTTAACTAATCATTTATTTGGGTTTTTTTAACAGGAGAAAAAAATGGAAGCACAAGCTTTACTATATATTGCCGGCGCACTCATGCTCGGTATTGGTGCCGCAGGTGCAGCGGTAGGTATCGGCGTATTAGGTGGCCGATTCTTGGAAGGTGCAGCGCGCCAACCAGAGTTGATCCCAATGCTAAGAACACAGTTCTTCATCGTGATGGGTCTCGTGGACGCATTACCGGTTATCGCAATCGCGATTGGATTGTATGTTCTATTTGCCGTTGTTCCAGGCTTTGGCACTTAGAAGACACGCAATATTATCATCGAGCTTTTTAAGGTTTAGGCATGAACATTAATCTCACTCTATTTGGACAAACCATTGCGTTTGTTTTATTTGTATTCTTTTGCATGAAATTTGTATGGCCCCCAATCATGGCCATGCTGGATGAACGCAAAAAGAAAATAGCGGACGGTCTTGCAGAAGCTGAACGTGGTATGAAACAACAAGAACTTGCAGAGCAAGGTGCAGAAAAGAAATTAGCTGAAGCTAAACAACAAGCTGCGGATATTCTTGGGCAAGCACAAAAGCGAGCAAATGAAATCGTAGATGGTGCAAAATCCGTTGCAATAGAAGAAGGTGATCGCATTAAAGAAGCCGCACATGCTGAAGTTGAAAAAGAAGTGAACCGCGCAAAGGAGCAGTTGCGTACACAAGTTTCAACTATCGCAATTGCTGGCGCCGAACGTATTCTTAAAAAAGAGATCAATGCAAGTTCACATCAAGACATCCTTGATGATTTGGCCGCACAAATTTAAAAGCAAACATAAATGTCTGAACTCACAACAGCCGCACGACCTTATGCAAGAGCTGCATTTGATACCGCCAACACTCACGGCGCGCAACAACAGTGGACAGACATGTTGGGCTTCATGTCAGCTGTAGTTCATGACCCAACGATGTCAGCGCTACTCGATAGCCCTGGGTTGTCGCAGTCACAGGCAGCGGATATGTTCATTTCGGTTTGCAAAGAAAAAATTGATCAGCGTGCAAAAAACTTCGTCAAGCTTTTAGCTGAAAATGACCGAATAAAATTATTACCAGAAATTACTGCTTTGTATGAACACTATCGAGCGGATGCCGAAGGCAGCATTGATGCAGAAGTCATTTCAGCACAAGAGATTAATGATGCTCAGCTATCTAAGATCGCAGCATCGCTCAAAACACGCCTTGGTAAAGAAGTACGTCTCACTTCAAAAATTGATGCCAGTTTAATTGGCGGCGCAATTGTTCGAGCGGGTGATTTAGTGATTGATGGATCGCTTAGTGGTCGACTCGATAAGCTTTCAACTTCACTTGTTAATTAAAAAGATTTAAAAATATATTTAGTACTTGGGTACATAAAGAGGAAATAGAAAATGCAACTTAACCCAACTGAAATTAGCGAACTCATTAAAAATCGTATCGAGAATTTTGATGCGGTTGCTGAGGCACGTACAGAAGGCACCGTTGTTGGTGTAACAGATGGCATTGTGCGAATTCACGGTTTGGCCGATGTAATGGCTGGAGAAATGTTGGAGTTTCCACAAAACACGTTTGGTATGGCGCTTAACTTAGAGCGTGATTCGGTAGGTGCGGTTGTTTTGGGCGATTATAAACATATTGTTGAAGGAGACAAAGTCTCGTGCACGGGTCGCATTTTGGAAGTTCCAGTAGGCCCAGAACTTTTAGGCCGTGTTGTGAATTCATTGGGTGAGCCAATTGACGGTAAAGGGCCTGTAAGCACTTCATTATCTTCGCCAATAGAAAAAATTGCCCCGGGTGTTATTGAAAGAAAATCAGTAGACCAACCAGTACAAACTGGTTTGAAATCAATTGACTCTATGGTGCCGATTGGCCGCGGACAACGCGAGTTGATTATTGGTGATCGCCAAACTGGCAAAACTGCGGTTGCGATTGACGCCATTATCAATCAAAAGGGCACTGGTGTTAAATGTATATACGTTGCGATAGGTCAAAAGAATTCATCAGTTGCAAATGTTGTACGTAAGTTAGAAGAGCACGATGCAATGGGTCATACCATTGTAGTTAATGCAGCAGCAGCAGAATCTGCAGCGATGCAATACATCGCGCCATATTCTGGTTGTTCAATGGGCGAGTATTTTCGTGACCGTGGCGAGGATGCACTAATTATTTATGATGACCTCACAAAACAAGCTTGGGCGTATCGACAAGTATCACTTTTATTGCGTCGTCCACCTGGCCGTGAAGCTTATCCTGGCGATGTGTTTTATTTACACTCCAGATTATTAGAACGTGCATCGCGCGTAAACGCAGAGTATGTTGAAGAATTCACCAAAGGTGAAGTAAAAGGCCAGACTGGCTCACTAACTGCTTTACCTATAATTGAAACGCAGGCAGGTGACGTATCTGCTTTCGTTCCAACCAACGTAATCTCAATTACTGACGGACAAATATTTTTAGAAAGTGATTTGTTTAACTCGGGTTTTCGTCCGGCGATTAACGCGGGCCTCTCTGTTTCTCGTGTAGGCGGCGCAGCACAAACAAAAATTATTAAAAAACTTGGTGGTGGTGTGCGTTTAGCATTGGCTCAATATCGTGAACTTGCTGCGTTCTCACAGTTTGCATCTGATCTTGATGAACAAACACGTAAACAGCTGGAGCGCGGTGAGCGTGTAATGGAACTCATGAAACAAAATCAATATGCACCGCTAACGGTTGCTGAGATGGCGGTATCACTTTATGCCGTTGATAAAGGCTATATCGACGATGTTGAGGTTAATAAAGTCGTATCGTTTGAAAATGCTATGCATGATTTCATGCGTTCACAGCACAAGGATATGTTGGACAATATTAACAACACCGGCGATTACAACGATGATATTGAAGCAGCAATGAAAGCAGCTGTAGAAGATTTCAAAGCTAAGGGCACTTGGTAATAATTAAACAGCACTTAGAAATATAAAATGGCAAACGAAAAAGAAATTCGCACCCAGATCGCGAGTATTAAAAATACTCAAAAGATCACTAAAGCAATGGAAATGGTTGCTGCGAGTAAAATGCGTAAAGCACAAGATCGCATGAAAGCAACACGCCCATATGCTTCTAAAATGCGTAATGTTATAGGCCATCTTGCAAATGCTAACACTGAATATAGCCACCCATTCTTGGTGCCAAGAGAATCTGAAAGTCGTGTCGGTTACATTATTATTTCTAGTGACCGAGGTTTGTGTGGCGGATTAAATATCAACTTGTTTAAAACTGCTTTAAAAGACATGCAGCAGTGGCAAGAACAAAATATTGAAATTGATTTATGTCTAATCGGCGCAAAATCAACACAGTTCTTTAAGAAGTTCTCAGCAAATATTATTTCCCAAGTATCTCAGCTCGGTGACGAGATTCATTTAAACGAGCTCATTGGCACTATTAAAGCGATGCTTGATGCATACACAGACGGGAAAGTTGACCGTGTGTACTTGGTCGAAAATGAGTTTGTAAACTCAATTACACAAAAACCAAAAGTCACTACATTGTTGCCGTTAGAGCCCGAAGATAATGATGACATGAAACATCATTGGGACTATATCTATGAGCCAGATGCGAAATCAGTCTTAGATGGGCTACTTACACGATATGCAGAGTCTATAATCTATCAAGGCGTGGTTGAAAACGTCGCATGTGAAATGGCCGCAAGGATGGTAGCAATGAAAAGCGCTTCAGATAATGCGGGTGAACTTATTTCAGATTTACAGTTGGCGTATAACAAAGCGCGTCAGGCTGCAATTACACAAGAAATTTCAGAAATCGTTGGCGGTGCCGCTGCGGTTTAAAATTTAAATATTATTTGTAAAGAGGAAGTAACATGAGTGCGGGTCAAATAGTTGAAATCATCGGCGCGGTTGTAGACGTCGAATTCGCGCGTGACGATGTTCCAAATGTTTATGATGCATTAATCGTTGATGAACAAAATCTAACGCTTGAAGTTCAACAGCAATTAGGCGATGGCATTGTACGTACCATTGCAATGGGTGCATCTGATGGACTGCAGCGTGGTCTAAAAGTTACCAACACAAAAGCACCAATTTCAGTTCCTGTTGGTGAAAAAACATTGGGTCGAGTGATGAATGTTTTGGGTGAGCCTGTTGATAACGCTGGCCCAGTGGGCGCGGAAAGCACGATGCCAATTCACCGTCTACCGCCTACTTTTGAAGAACAAGCAGGTGGCAACGAATTATTGGAAACTGGCATTAAAGTAATCGATTTACTGTGTCCTTTTGCTAAAGGTGGAAAGATTGGTTTATTTGGCGGTGCAGGAGTTGGCAAAACCGTAACCATGATGGAACTGATTAATAACATCGCAAAGAAACATTCAGGTTTATCTGTATTTGCGGGCGTTGGTGAGCGTACTCGTGAAGGCAACGACTTCTATTATGAAATGCAAGAAGCTGGTGTGCTTGATAAGGTAGGCATGGTTTATGGTCAGATGAATGAGCCTCCAGGCAACCGACTTCGAGTTGCATTAACTGGTTTAACCATGGCGGAATATTTCCGCGATCAAGGTAAAGACATGTTGTTGTTCATTGATAACATTTATCGTTACACTTTGGCGGGAACAGAAGTATCAGCACTTCTTGGGCGTATGCCATCTGCGGTAGGTTATCAACCGACACTTGCGGAAGAAATGGGTGCATTACAAGAACGTATTACATCAACTAGTTCTGGTTCAATTACTTCTATTCAGGCGGTGTATGTTCCAGCGGATGATTTAACAGATCCATCTCCCGCAACCACCTTTGCACACTTAGATGCAACTGTAGTTCTTTCAAGACAAGTTGCTGAGCTTGGTATTTACCCTGCAGTGGACCCGCTCGATTCAACTAGCCGTCAGTTAGATCCTCTTGTGATTGGCCATGAACATTACGATACAGCTAGAGCAGTGCAAAACACTTTGCAACGCTTTAAAGAATTAAAAGACATTATTGCTATTTTAGGCATGGACGAACTATCTGAGGAAGATAAACAAGTTGTATTCCGTGCGCGCAAAATACAACGTTTCTTATCACAACCATTCGCTGTTGCAGAAGTGTTCACTGGTACACCAGGGGCATTAGTATCACTACAAGATACAATTTCTAGTTTTAAAGCTATCGTTGAAGGTGAATATGACCACTTACCTGAGCAAGCTTTTTATATGCAAGGGGGAATTGAAGATGTGGTTAAGAAAGCTGAGGAGCTTGAGTAAATCGTGGCAATGACAATGCATCTTGATGTAGTAAGTGCTGAGAAAGAATTATTCTCTGGCACCATTAGTGCTGTGTTTGCACCTGCACAAATGGGTGATGTGGGAATTTACCCGCGTCATACACCATTAGTAACTGGTTTACGCCCAGGCGAACTCAAGATCGAAATCGAAGGCGAAGAAGATCAATACCTTTATGTCTCAGGCGGCATTCTAGAAGTTCAACCTCATGTTGTGATAGTATTATCCGATACCGCGATACGTGCAGAAGATTTAGATGAAGCAAAAGCGTTGGAAGCGAAACAGCGCGCTGAAGATGCTCTTAAAGATCAGCAAGGTGATTTCGATGCTGCGAAAGCCCAGGCCGAGCTGGTGCGCGCCGCAGAACAACTACGTATGATTGAACGCATGCGTAAAATACGAAAGTAAGCTCTTTTCAGCTGAAAATTCAAACAAATCAAGCTTTTATAGCGTTCACCACAGTGCCCATCAGCTGTTTTCCGCAGCTGTTCCATTAAAGCTTTTCTTTTATATGTCGCATTGTCATAAACTGTGCGCAGCTTTTATATCACGATAATAAATCAAATCTAAAATAATCACTTTATATGGGTCTTGAAATTGTCATCCTTGCTGCCGGTAAAGGTACGCGCATGAACAGTGATTTACCAAAGGTGCTTCATCAAGTAGCAGGCAAACCTATGTTAGCGCATGTCATCGAGACTGCACGAATGTTATCACCAAATGCAATTCATGTTGTAGTTGGGCATGGCGCAGAGCAAGTTAAAGATACTATTCAAGATGACTCTATTAATTGGTGTTTACAAGAAAAACAGCTTGGTACTGGTCATGCTGTGCAACAAGCATTACCTGATATCAAAGACAAACAAAATGCTTTGATCCTATATGGTGATGTACCGCTTCTGAAAAAAGAAACCTTACAACAATTAATTAATCAGTTAACGAGTAAACATTTGGTTTTACTTTCTGCCGTTCTAAATGATCCAACTGGCTATGGCCGCATAGTGCGCGAGAATCTTGAACAAACGTATTCACAAGGCGAAATGCAACGTAATTCAAACAACACTGCGGATGAAAAATTAAATAAAGTGCAGGCAATTGTTGAACAAAAAGATGCCAATGCAGCGACACTAAAAATAAAAGAAATTAACTCAGGAATATTGGCTGCTAAAGCACAAGAATTAAAAGAGTGGTTGGAAAATATAAATAATAAAAATGCTCAACAAGAATATTATTTAACCGATTGCATCGAGCTAGCAGTGCAGAAAGGAAAAAAAGTAGAAGCGATTATCTGCCAAGACGAGAATGAAATTCTGGGCATCAATGACAAGCAACAGTTGGCTCACGTTGAACGTCTTTATCAAAACCGTGTTGCGAATAATTTAATGAACACAGGCGTTACCTTGATTGATCCAGCACGCATTGATGTGCGGGGGAATTTGTCTGCAGGTAAAGATGTAAGCATAGATGTTAATTGTGTTTTTATTGGCGATAATGAATTGGGCGATGGTGTCAGTGTAAGTGCAAATGCTGTAGTAATTAATTCGCAAATTAAAGCTGGCACAACATTGCATGCAAATTGTCATATTGAGAATGCCACTATCGGCGAAATGTGTGAACTTGGACCTTTTGCACGTATTCGACCGGATACTGAATTAGCTAAAAATGTAAAAGTAGGCAACTTTGTTGAAATAAAAAAAGCCAATATAAAAACGGGAAGTAAAATTAACCACCTTAGCTATATCGGAGACACCGAAATGGGTAAGCAAGTCAATATTGGTGCCGGTACAATTACATGTAATTATGACGGAGCTAACAAACACCGCACGGTTATTGGTGATAACGTATTCGTAGGCTCGGATACACAATTTATCGCACCAGTTAAAATTGGTGATGGCGCGACAATTGGTGCGGGTTCAACAATTACGAAAGATACGCCGAAAGAAAAATTAACTTTGACACGTAGCAAGCAGATCACAATCGATAGTTGGAAACGTCCAGGAAAAAATCACGAGAAGTAAATAGAACATAAACAAACTATGTGTGGAATCGTTGGTGCAATTGCAAATAGAGATGTCTCTCCTGTTTTACTGGAAGGGCTTCGTCGCCTGGAGTATCGCGGTTATGATTCTGCTGGTATGGCTGTGTTGACTGCTGGCGAGTTAAAACGGGTACGCAAAACAGGTAAAGTTAATGAGCTTGGGCTGGCTTTAGATGAATCTGCTCTTATTGGGCAACTCGGTATTGCTCATACGCGTTGGGCAACACATGGCGCACCAGCTGAAAACAATGCTCACCCTCATATTTGCAATAACAAAGTTGCCATTGTTCATAACGGTATAATCGAAAACTTTGAAGAACTTAAGCAGCAGCAAATCAAGCACGGATTTACATTTACTTCAGATACTGATACTGAAGTGATTGCACACCAAATTGTTTATTATCTTGATCAAGGCTCCACTTTAATTACATCGGTGCAAAAAACCTTAAATGATATTAAAGGCGCCTATGCATTAGGTGTGATTGATAAAAATGATCCGGACAGACTGATTGCAGCACGCCATGGCAGCCCGCTTGTTATTGGTATAGGTGAGAAGGAAAATTTTATTGCCTCTGATGTGCAAGCATTATTAAAAGAAACACAAAAATTTATATTTCTTGAAAATGGCGATATAGCAGAAATCAGCCGTGATGCGATTAATATCTTTGATAGCAAAGGCACAAAATTGGAGCGCACCGTCACTACAAGCAAGCTATCAGCTGATGCTGCAGAAAAAGGTGGTTACCCACATTACATGCTCAAGGAAATTTACGAGCAACCGCAAGCAATCTCAGACACATTGGAAGGTAGAATCATCAACGGACGAGTTGCCGAACAAATTTTAGGTCCTGAAGCAAAACAGATTTTGGACCAAACAAAAATTATTCAAATCATTGCATGTGGTACAAGCCATCATGCAGGCCTCATCGCAAAATTTTGGTTTGAAGAACTAGCAGGTATCCCATGCTTTGTTGATGTTGCAAGCGAGTTTCGTTATCGCAAACACGTAGTCCAGCCAGGCACATTATTCGTAACCATTTCACAATCAGGTGAAACTGCAGATACACTTGCTGCGTTACAGCAGGCAAAACAAGAAGATTATGTTGGCTCACTCGTAATATGTAATGTTCCTGAAAGCTCATTAGTTCGTGAGTCTGATTTGGTATTAATGACACATGCCGGACCAGAAATTGGCGTGGCTTCAACTAAAGCATTTACTACACAACTCGTCGCTTTATTGTTATTAGTTATTACTACAGGTCGGCGTCATGGGATGCATAATGAGTTAGAAAAAATTGTTGTTGAGCAATTACTAAACTTACCTGCTCGTATTAATAAAGTGCTTAAGCTTGATCCAACGATTAAGAAGCTAGCCAAACACTATGGCGATAAACATCATTCATTATTTTTGGGTCGCGGTATTCATCATCCCGTTGCGATGGAAGGTGCGCTAAAACTAAAAGAAATTTCTTATATTCATGCAGAAGCTTATCCAGCAGGTGAATTAAAGCATGGGCCAATTGCTTTGGTAGATGACAAAATTCCAGTGATCACAGTTGCACCGAACGATGAGCTACTAGAGAAACTAAAATCAAACTTGGAAGAAGTGCGCGCACGAGGCGGCGTGTTACATGTGTTTGCTGATGCAAATTCTGGCTTCAAATCCGAACCCGATACCATCGTAATTGAAGTCGATGCACCAGATAATGCAGTGGCACCGATAATTTTTACCATTCCACTACAGATCCTTTCTTATCATGTAGCTATTCTTAAAGGCACAGACGTAGATCAACCTCGAAACCTCGCTAAATCAGTTACTGTTGAGTAAATTGGGTGAGCCGTTGTAATGGTATCCATAAATGCCATGAACGGTAATTTCTTTATAAATCTGTGAGTTAGTCATATTCAGTGATAGAAGCCTTCATCGGCATATCATGTGTTGTGATGTTTTAAGCAATATAACTTGTCACAAAAGGCTTGAATTTTAGAATAAAGTACACTATTCTAAATAGAAATGATTCGCATTAGCGTATGATATTTATTCTTACATAGCAATTCTTATGTAGCTAACAATCTCGGAGATCGTATATGTTTAAACGAACCACCTACTTTTTCTTGCTTTCAATTTGTGTAAGTCTATTTAGTTATGCGCAAGCTGCATTTGTTGCTCCTGGTTTTTCTGGCAACACAGAATATGAAGGCTGGAGTAATCTTTATAGCTCAGCAGTTCCAGGTGGAACATTAGACCCGGCGCTCTACGGAATAGGTTTCCCAGGTGCAGCACCCTGGACAGGTCCTCTTATAACTGGGAATGAAACTGGTTCTGCGGGTAATGCTACATTCTACAAAACAGCAGGCAACGGATACGCAGCAGGGGCTTCAATCTACACTCCGTTTTCTGGTAGCGGCAACTTTGAAGTCGACAATGCTACCCCACTTAGTAACTTGGCAAATGTGCTTTACCAAATCGATATCGGGCCCGGCAGTGGCAATGTCTTTTTCGATAACACGCCCGTACTTAACTACAACGGTGGCTCGCAGGCATTAGTAGCCGATATTATATTTGATAAAGATGGAGCATTTCCATTTACCAATCCAGTAGATCCCACACAGGCGGGTACGACAACTATCTGGGGGTTTCAGTGGGATTTGAGCGGTATTTTGGGCATTACGGATTTTGACATTGATTGGAAGAACGGACCCCATGCACAAATCTATGCTTTGCAGCTTGATACCAGTGATATTTTCACGCCCGTACCAATACCTGCTGCTGTTTGGTTATTTGGTGCAGCACTATTTGGTTTGATTGGTGTACCAAGAAGAAAAGGCCAAGACTCTGTTGACTAATACCGTGACCGTTCAACTAAGATCTATTAAAGGTTAGCGTAGGCTAACCTGATGTAAAGCCTCTCAGTTGATAGGCTTTTTCATTAATTCTTCAAATGTCGTAAAACAATATATTTTTCAATTAGCAAGCTAGTAGATTTATCTACATGTATTTGCAGATGTCAGTTCAGGTTTTAAATCAGAACCAGATTCCACTGTAATTGAAGTTGATGCGCCTGATAATGCTGTGGCACCGATAATTTTTACCGTCCCGTTACAAATTCTTTCCTACCATGTCGCTATACTTAAAGGTACGGATGTGGATCAACCACGCAATCTTGCAAAATCTGTAACAGTGGAATAATTCTTCTATTGTTCTATAGCAGCTATATTTAGAACTACTTCAGTTCTATAATCTTGAAGTGTCACTAAATAATTCTTATTATGCATATGGTTCTATTGCTAAATGGTTGCACTGGATCATTGCAATCTTGTTTTTATGCTCCTATATAACAGTGAAATATCGTCATTGGTTTACGGTAAAAGAGACACCTGAGAATTGGACGGCATTACAGCTACACCTTTCTGTTGGTATTACGATTGCTGCTATAGTGTTACTAAGAGTGATATGGCGCTTGATGAACAGAGTTCCTGAAGAAGAGCCGGGTAGTAAACTTGCTCATTTGAGTGCAAAACTTGGCCACTATGCGTTATACGCAATAATGATCATTATGCCTATAACAGGTTATATCGGAACTGGCGTAAATACAGAATATTTTTTTCTATTTGATATTCCAAAATTTGAAAGCACCCAAGTATTCTCTGTTCTTGTAACTGATGGCATGGGGCTATCATTTAAAGAATTTGAAGCACCCATAGACTATATTCATAAAGAACTTGGTGGCGAACTAATCGTATTAATCTTGATAGGTGGACATATATTTGCCGCGCTCTATCATCACTTTGTCAGAAAAGATCGAACATTACGTAAAATGACAGTCGATAAATCCTAAAATTAAAACTTTTCTAGACTAAATTTGACTAAATATAGTATTCAATTCCTATAGGAAAATATATCTCATGAAAGTAATAAAAACATTTCTTGTATTATTATTTACGTTTACTTTTTTTATCAGTAGCACGTATGCAGGTGAGTTGAAAATCGGACCTAAGGAAGGCAGCAAAATTGGTGAAATCACTGGTACCGCTTTGAACGGAACAGATTTCAGTTTAGCAAAGTTAGTTGAAAATGGTTCTGTAGTATTGGTGATGTTACGCGGATATCCTGGAAAACAATGCCCAGTGTGTTCAACTCAAGTTGCTGGTTATATTGCAAAAGCAGAAGCATTTAAAGAAGAGCGCAATACACCCGTAGTATTCATTTATCCTGGCATAGTAGATGATCTTGAAAAGCGTGCAAGTGAGTTTACAACGCCGCTTGAAAAAGAAGTCGATTTACCGGGTAATTTTACTTTTTTGCTTGACCAAGATTTTGAGATTACGAATCAATTAAATCTACGTTGGGATAAACCCAATGAAACTGCATATCCGGCAGCGTTTGTGATCGATCATGATGGTTATATTCAGTTCGCCAAAGTAAGTGACAATCATGGAGATCGTGCAACGGCGGATGAGATTTTAGAGTTTTTAGAAATAATTCACTAAACCTTGTCTTCATAAAATCACTGCTCTGGCCTTGAAGATTTTAGTGGAGTTGAGGGAGGAGGAGTATCTTCAATTTTCAATAGTTAATAAGTGCCAGAGCAATGAAAAATAGATTTAAGTAAATCCTATGGCTAGCTATTCTAGACAGTTCTTGCTATAAGTAAATTTCATTATTTTCATGATAGCAATCGTTTTTATAGATGGTTAATCTTCCAACCGTAAAACAACTCCGTTACCTAGTGGCACTAGAGAAACAGCTGCATTTTGGCCGTGCTGCTGAATCTTGTTTTGTCACACAATCTGCATTCAGTGTTGCAATTAAAGACCTTGAAGAATTACTTCATGTTTCATTAGTAGACCGAACGAATCGCAGTGTGGTGTTTACTTCTGCGGGTAAGCAAGTCGTACAACAAGCGCGTCTCGCTATCTTTGATATTGAAGGGATTATCGATATAGCTAAGACGGTGCAAAAACCACTCAGCGGCATGTTAAAAATGGGTGTGATTCCTACAATCGCTCCATTTCTTTTACCAAAAATACTTCCTAAAATTCGTAAAAAATTTCCTCAGCTAGAGCTATATTTGAAAGAAGAACAAACGAAAAAAATTCATCAGTTACTACTTGATGGCGAGTTAGATATTTTATTGCTAGCACTACCTTTTGATCTTAAAAACACAGAAACCTTATCTATATTTAACGACCCCTTTAAACTTGCCTTTCACAAAAATACGTCTTTAATTGATCCAGAAAAGTTTTCGCCAAATAAACTCAATCAAGAATCCATTTTGATGTTGGAAGATGGACATTGTTTACGTGATCATGCATTAAGTGCCTGCAGTATTAGTCGCAAAGATAATATTAGTAAATTTTCAGCTAGTGGTTTGTATAGCTTGATTCAAATGGTAGATAGTGATCTTGGCGTTACGTTCATACCACAGATGGCTATAGATAGTGGATTACTAAAAAATACAAGAGTTCAAACCAAGGACTTAAAAGAAAAATCCTATCGAGAGATTGGACTCGCATGGCGCAAGTCTAGTGTTAGAAAACACGAATTTAGTTTGCTGGCTGATGCCATTCTGGAAGTTGTTGGCAAATAGAGGGTTCGATTTTTGATGGCTTGGAAAAGATAAAAGCTAGTAGTGCAAGTAGCCCTAAGCCAAGTCCGGTAAGTACATAAATGTTCTCAAGCAGTAATGCAGTTATCAAAAAAGATATAAGCATTGAGCTGGCTGCAATTGCTTTTACATGAGTTGGGATAATGCCAAACTTGTTCCAATTTTGAATAGATTTTGAAAATGGTGATCGATAGACTAACCAGTTATGAAAGTTTGGTGATGATTTAGCAAAGGCCCAACTGGCTAATAGTACAAAACAAGTTGTAGGCAATAAGGGCAAAAATACTCCTACAATACCTAAACTTAATGAAAGGCCACCTATTGCATTGTAAACATATTTGCTCATCTTGGATTTCTTAAAAGTTACACCGAGCTAAATCTAGTAAGAATAACTCGGTGTATTTTCACTTTTATGCTAATTTTACTTGCTAAGTAAGTTAGTCATTAAGCAGCTTTAAGATCAAAACGATCTGCGTCCATCACTTTCGCCCAAGCTTGTGCGAAGTCTTCAACAAACTTCTGCTTGGAATCTTCGCAGCCATAAAACTCTGCAATTGCACGTAGCTGTGAGTTTGAACCAAAGATTAGATCAAAGCGTGTGCCAGTCCATTTGATTTTACCCGACTCACGATCACGGCCTTCGAAAAGATCTGCTTCTTCAGAAGTTGGTTTCCACTCTGTGCTCATATCAAGCAAATTGACGAAGAAGTCATTAGATAATGACTCAGGTTTATCAGTGAAGACACCGTGTGAAGTACCACCATAGTTAGTGTTCATTACACGCATGCCTGCTACAAGTACTGACATTTCAGGTGCACTCAAATTCATCAACTGTGCACGATCCACTAATAGTTCTTCGGCAGAAACAGTGTGCTTTGTTCTAAGGTAATTACGAAAACCATCTGAGCTTGGTTCAAGAACACTGAATGATTCTACATCCGTCTGTTCTTGAGCTGCATCACCACGACCTGAAGTAAATGGAACAGTAATTTCAACACCTGCATTTCTAGCAGCTTGTTCCACACCGACATTACCGGCTAATACAATCACGTCTGCAAGAGATGCTTTACCTGAGTCTTTATGGATGCCCTCAAGCTTACTAATCACAGAAGTAAGTTGACTAGGTTGGTTAACTTCCCAATCTTTCTGTGGCGAAAGGCGTACACGAGCACCATTTGCTCCACCACGCATATCAGAGCCACGAAACGTAGAAGCTGAAGCCCATGCTGTAGATACTAATTCACTAACAGATAAATCTGATGCGGCTATCTTAGATTTAATTTCCGCCACATCACTGTTGCTAAGTGTTTGACCCGCAGGAATTGGATCTTGCCAAATTAACTCTTCACTTGGAACTTCTTCACCTAGGTAACGTGTTGTAGGGCCCATATCACGGTGAGTAAGTTTGTACCATGCGCGAGCAAACGCATCGGCAAATTCTTCTGGGTTCTCATGAAAACGACGTGCGATTGGCTCATAGATTGAATCCATTCGCATTGCCATATCAGCAGTTGTCATCATGGGTTGATGCGTTTTAGATGAATCATGTGCATCAGGCACATTGTTACCTGCACCATCTTTAGGTACCCATTGGTTTGCACCCGCTGGGCTCTTACTTAATTCCCACTCATAACCAAATAGCGTATCAAAGTAACTGTTGTCCCATTGAGTTGGAGTTGGTGTCCATGCACCTTCAATGCCACTGGTTATTGCATCACCCGCTTTACCACTACCATGTGTGCTTAACCAACCTAATCCTTGCGCTTCTATAGGTGCTCCTTCTGGTTCGGGACCAACATGTGCAGCATCACCCGCACCGTGTGCTTTTCCAAAGGTATGACCACCTGCAGTTAATGCAACAGTTTCTTCATCGTTCATTGCCATCCGTGCAAAGGTCTCACGAATGTCTTGACCCGATGCAACTGGGTCAGGATTACCGTTAGGTCCTTCTGGGTTCACATAAATCAGTCCCATTTGCACTGCTGCTAAAGGACATTCTAGGTCTCGATCACCTGAGTAACGATTATCGCCAAGCCACTCCGTTTCAGTACCCCAATAAATATCTTCTTCAGGTTGCCATGTATCTTCACGCCCACCAGCAAATCCAAAAGTTTTAAATCCCATAGATTCAAGCGCAACATTTCCTGTTAACACCATTAAATCGGCCCAGGAAATCTGTTTTCCATATTTTTGTTTGATGGGCCAGAGTAATCGACGTGCCTTATCTAAATTACCGTTATCTGGCCAGCTATTGATAGGTGCAAAACGCTGATTACCAGATCCCGCACCACCTCTACCGTCACCTGTTCGGTAGGTACCAGCAGCATGCCAAGCCATGCGAATAAAGAATGGACCATAATGACCATAGTCAGCTGGCCACCATTCTTGAGAGTCCGTCATTAAGTCATTTAAATCTTGTTTAAGCGCAGCTATATCAAGTTTCTTAAATTCTTTTGCATAATTGTAATCCTGCGTAATGGGTTTGGATTTTTCTGAATTTTGATGCAACATATTTACGTTTAATTGGTTTGGCCACCAATCTCGGTTGGAAGTCCCAGCAGAGGCAGTATTATTTTCAACTACTACTTTGACAGGACACTTACTTACTTCAGTCATGATTCGATCTCCTTTACTAAAATGGAATGCGTTTTGTAATTAAAAGTAATAAAAACTTTTCAATGAACAAATCATGTACGATAATTGATTATTAGTAAATTAGATTATTTATATTATAATGATCGTATTTATAAATCATCCAATAATTATTGATTTAAGCTGATCCATCCATCGGGCTTATGGCGCCACTCAAGGCTACCCTGGTCTAAGAGTCTGAAAATTAGTGAATTAATTGAGGCTCGAATGAGCGGTATCGCCGGGAAAATGTGAGTTTGATCAAGTAATTATCTGACTAAAATTAATAAACTATTTGTGTTAGTTAATTACTGAGGAGTAATACTACTACTGAAAAGGGCAAACCTTGTGAAAGCAAGGGGCGCAAAATTACCGGTCTAAGGAAGCAAGGATTCTATGACAGCGGAATTACCAGATAGTGAACCTCTCTCTCCAACAACTCTCTCATTCTCTAAGTCTGAACGCTGTTTAACCTTGCTTCCTCATTTCTAATCTAGGCTTCACGCCTATTCAATTCGTCAAGTTAGCGTTAATCAATTTTGCATGTGTTGCTCCATAAAACCAACACTAAGACTGCCGCAAATATTAAATAAATCCAATCGTACATAAACCCTCCTTTAAACAATTTTTAGTTACGACTATGTCTTGAGATTATAATGACAAGAATGCACTGCTTGTTTTAGAAAGATTTGATTTAAAAAATAAACAAATTTTATTAAATTATCACAATGAACATCTCAATACTTTTTGCAACAATAATGGTTATCTTTGGCTTGATTGCAGCCTCTAAATTACAACAGCCTTACAAGCGCCGTGTTCGAAATTTATTTTTAATTGCGCTAGTTTTAACATTTGGCGGATGTATAGGTTTGGTGAAGCACATCGATTCAACAACCAACGGACTTGCGCCAGATTTATGGTCGAATTCACTTATATGGGTTTTATTATTTGCTTTGGGTATTGTGGTCTTTACCACCGCTTCAGTTGTTTCGTTTTACTTAAATGTAAAACAGCGAAAGTAAATTTTTCGTGACTAATATACCACTAAGTTGAAAGAGCCTAAATGCATACAATCTGAGCGCACATTACATATGAATGAAGCGCCATGCAGATGATTCATCATTTGCATCGCCGTATATGTAAATATTTAGTAAATACGTTTAATTAGTTTAGCTGCAAATAAGATTGCGACTAAGTAATAAAGTATTCCGCCGCCACCGCCTCCGCCATCATCAGATGAAGAGGAGCTTGCAGCAACAGTTGGTTCAAGTGCAGTTGCAGTAGATTGATTAGATGGCACGCTGCCAATGGCATTAACCGCTAGCACCTGATAGGTGTAAGCCGTGCCTATAGTCAAATTACTTGCGTCATCATCATAAGAAGTGCTGTTTGCAGCTAAGCTCATGATGGTTGCAAAGCCACCACCATTACTTGATCGTTGAACTTGAAAGTTTTGCTCATTATTACTGTTATCTGTCCATGTAAGTGCAATATTACCATTTGATTGCGCACTTGCAGTCAAACCACTTGGCGCGTTCGGAGCAGCAACGGCTTGGTTTACTGTACGAGCATCACTGACTTGCTGGTTGCTCGTTTCAATATCAATGCGTTGTGCCATGAGCAGATTATTAAATGCTGAAGTAAAATTAAATGTGCCTAATCCAACTGCCTGAATTGTTTCTACCACAGTTTGTTGTGAGTTCGCAGGCAAGCTTGCGATATTGCATTGGTAATTTTTACCAGCGGCTATTATTGTGCAAGCTGCACCATTAACGGTTACATTATTAAATCGTGCTATTTGTACGTCATCGATGTTGCCATCAATTTGCACATTCGAAACGGAAGCTAATCCATTATTGACTACATTAATATTGCGTGTGATGACTTGTTGTTCAGCTAAATTATTTGCTGGTGGATTGCCCGCTGCTGCAAGAGAAATATCTATTGCTTGCTTTAGACATGTTTTACCTAGTAAATGACCATTAATATTATCTATTGAACATTGGGAAAATTCTGTTGCTGCTACATTAACAAAGGGCGCCATAATAAACGGGCCATTTGCTGGACAACCTTGCGAACTAATGGGGCAAAACGCATCTGCCGCATCACCATCATGACAAGAACCAAAATTGTGTCCCATTTCATGAGCCAATATAACTGAAACAACTCCAAGTCCGCCTCGATCTTCGTTTACACTTACCGCTAAATTTAATCCATTTTGTATGACACAAGTTGCATCAAGTGGTGCAATACCTGCAACTCCAGCGCCGACACCAGGCACTTCAATATTGCGACCCGTTAGCAATGCGCCTAGAGTACGGTCGTTATTACCGAACACATTGGCTTGGAAATTATAAATTTCAGTAAGTAAGTCCTGCGCGTTTAATGTATCTGGCTGATTGATCGGGAACTGCGCTGCATCAGCATAAGTTTGAATAGCTACATTGTTTAATGCGATGCCTAGGCTATTTCGATACATGGTATCTACGTTATTCAGTATCTGCATAGCACGTGCTACGGATGCTTGCTCGCCACCATGTAGATTCAAATGGAAATGATCCAGAGCCAGTACCACATTGGCAACACTGTTTACTCCGCCAACAGAAAGAGCAGTGTTACTAATTTGACCTGAACCGTTAGGTGTAATCTGTGCTAGAGCTCCACCCATAGGAGTGTCAATATGCATATGCGGAGTAGCACACATTGTTTTGATATCAAAATCACCAGTAAGTGATAATTCAGTGCTTAGCATGGAAGTTGTGTTAACCATGCCTTCGCTAGTCATTCTTGTTCCGAAGTTAGCACCACTAATTTCATATAATTTTCCATGCAATGAAGCCATTCCACTCCATGTATCATCATAGTACGTAGCTGATATCCAACTATTGGAAATATCAAGCACTGTGCCGCGATACAAATGTATATCAAGCTGCATCTCTGTGGCTTGTTGATCTGTAACAATTTTTGTATGTGCAGCAAGTGCACTCGGTTCTAATCTTACTTCGTAGTCAATGTCATCAATACTTAGATAAAGTTCTTCTAGATCGGGTGCTGCCTGGGCATTAAATGAAAATGTAAGGCACATAATAAAAGCAAGGGTTCCAACTCCAGTTCGCATTATTATCCTCTCATTATTTCGGCCTCATATTTGAAGCGATAATCGAAATTTCGTCATCGGCAATGTTTTCTTGAAAATCAACGCTTAGCTCCTTTATGTAACCGTACGTTTCATCGTAAGCGATACTTAAATCTGCAGGATTTTTAGCAACCGCTTGCTCAACAAATGTGAACATGCCTTCTACTGTATTAAAATCACCATAATGCTGAGGGTCGACATCTTCCCCGTTATCTGCGTAACGAACAGATGTAACATCATCACCATTAACTTCGAATACCATCATGCGTACAACTTCTGGAACGCAATAGCAGATCTTCTGCATTTCAATCTGGTACCCACTAATTTCATGTGCTTGCCACTTCTCGCGATTCATTTGAATCTCTGATGCAATATCATTCGTAGTAGCTTTAGTGCTCACTGGCTCAACTTCTTCGGCTACTTTCTCTTGTTTTATTGTTTCATCCTTACCACCACATGCACTAATCAATAAGCAACACGTGAAGCCAATAAAGCAGTACTTAAATAAATTCTGTAAAAAAATAGACGTGGCTTTAACATGAATATTAGAGAATGACATTTTGAGCTCCTTTAAGAAGTAGGCCTAAAACTAAGCAATGAACGGTAGATCTTTCAAGATAAAAGGCAGTAATAAATTTTTTGCTAAATAGTTAAAACTTTGTCTAAAACCCTATTCGATTCAGACAGTTAATCACAGTATGCGGGATCTATTAATAGAGCGCTAGGTTAGTGGTAGCAATTGCCTTCCTGAGGAACATGCAGGTGGGTAGTAATTAACGAGAATGGGAATTAAGGCCAACAAAGGTGCCACCATTTTGGTCACATAACGCACGCATTAAAGTGGCGAACCGAACCCCAGTACCTTGCTCATTACTGGGGCGACTAAATTGAATCGGAAAACCAACCGCATGGATGCGAACGCGTGTTTTGCCACGTTTATTTTTTGGGTTTAAGCGCCGCACTTCACGCAAAACTGATTGTATAGATGGGCCGGTGAACTCATCACCAAACACATATAAGCTGATTTTTTTATTCTTTGAATAAAAGGTATTGATTGCAGCGGTGATACCTTCTACCGGGCTACTGTTGCTAAATGCTTGCCACTTGCGCAGGCGTTTTATGATGGCTTTTCGTCTCGCAGGAGTATCAGGTATCCATTTTCCTGCATACTGCGTGAACATATATTCACCCATATCATTCATGACCTGTATACCTTTAACTCTTGGGTAGATATCTAATACCTCAGAAAGTTTTTGCACCACGGTACCCCAGCCATGATTAAACATACTTCCAGACGTATCGATGATAAAAATAATATACTCACTGTCTACGGGTATGCCACCGACTGTATTATCTAATTCAGTTCTTGGTAAACGTTGCCGTTCTTGTAGACGGCGCATCTCTTCACTTAGATCTTGCTTTGCTATGGCAAGTTGTTGTTCTATTTTATTTTGTACACTAGACGTGTCTTTTGAAGCAGCATAGCGCCCTAGGATTGATGATAAGTCACCCTGCAATAGGGCAATTTTCTCTACTTCTTCTGATATTTGTTGTTTCTTACTAACAAGATCACGATTTAAAATATGTGTTTCGCCACGAATTTTAAATAACGTTTCTTGCATGTTAGAGATGTCATGTTCGAGTTCTTGGCTATATTCTTCAAAGATTATAGGTTCAGCTGTTTTTGAGAGTACTAGCAATAAAATTAATGCGCCAAATCCACAACATACACAGTCTAAAAAAGATAGGCTGAATATTTCAATGTTTCTACGACGTTTCATTGCTAATTACGGCCAGTCTTTTGCTGGGCTAAAAAAAGCACCATTAGTTCTTTGTGCAAGTTGCCAAAATTCGCTGGAAGCTTCCGGATCACCTTCCATATGAAACAGGATGATGTTGACAGGAATGCCGCCCGGTAATTTTTCAAGGGCTTTTCTAAAATGTTTTTTGCGTTGTTTGGCACTTACATTGCTGCCAAAGTTCGTTGCCGCCCCTTTTGTTGGCAACCCGTCTGTAAGCAAGTAAATATTATCTGGATGCAAAGCAAATTTATCGATTGCTGCAAATGCATTATAAAGATTCGTTCCCTTTTCTGGTGCAGTTGTGAACATATTCTTTATCGCAGTATTCAAGTGTTTTCCATTGCTTCCATCCAACCACTGTGAGCCATCCATTTCGTAAGTGGAACGAACTGTTTCATTGAACGTATAGATTTGAAATTGACTAGTGGAGGGTATACGTGTGCTGATCCAATCTACGGTATACAAAACCTGTTGCCATTTAGCGGCAAGTACGCGCTCTTCAGGGGGTAAATTTCTAAAGCGTAATACATTAATAATTCTATCAGCCAACATGCTGGCAGAGCTGTCCACAAGTATCAGAATTCTTTCGCCACCCATCTTTAAACCCGTTAAATATTGACGTTGCCCCTCTCCTGCGAATTGTCTTAAACGCTCACCTTCTAGTTCAGCTTCCGCTCCGCCCTCTAATCGATTATTTTCTTGTTCTAAGGACATTAAATCTGCTTTTAGCGCTTCTACACTTTGTAGTTTTGCAAGCGTTTCTTTATCCAATTTTGCTAATTGAACTTTGTTCTTCTTGATTTCTTGAATCACTTCATGTGAGAGCCCCTGAGTTTTAACCAGTGCTTGATCAACTTTTTCAATTGTATTTTTCAATTCGACTAAAAAATTTTCTGCATCTTTAATTTCTACATCAAGTCTTGCTACTTCTCCGCTTGCATTGATATTGATACGTTCTCTGCGGTCAAAGGTGTTAGCATTAATGATCATAAAAAATAAAATCACTGCACCAAAACCACAAAACATCACATCCAGAAACGCTAAACTAAAAGCATTAACTGATCTACGTTTCATGTTGCACAACTTTTATGAACTGACAAGTTAGCCTACAGTTTTTTATTTCTAAAATGTCGTTAATTTTTACAGAACTGGGATGATCAATACCGACCTGATTAATTTTAATTACCTCCTTAATATAAATTTCTACTTTTGTGTCTGTACTGGAAGTAGACAAGCCACATACGCTTTCTGACTTTCTCTTAAGCGTGATGATTGGCTCTGCATGAAATTCATCAACCGATAAATAAAGCGCTTGATGTAAGGAATGAGCATGGCCATTTACTAACAAATGTGTTGGTTGATTTGCAAGATTAGATAATTTTCCGTTATTGAATTTAATCTTTGCCTTAGATTGTGATTGCCAAGATATATTTTTAGTAAAATGGATCTCATCGCCAGTTGTGATTATGTTTGCACTACGTAGCGCCATTTTTGTGAGCGAGTTTGAGTTTAAGTTGATAGTTGCGCAACCAGGAAGTGTTTCTAAAAATTCGAAAAAGCCAAACACCCCTTTACAACTATCCGAACAAATAATAGCTAATGCAGGCTGATCATGGAAAAGTACATTAAGATAGTTAACTATTTCGTTAAATAAATGCTGGTTTGCTGTAATTAACTGTCTACGCTCTAGATTGATTGTGTAATATTTGTTGTCTATTGATAATTCACATTCAATGACTTCTTGCTGTTGAAGCAATTCCAACCATAAAGGTAATTTGTCATAAAATTGTTGTTCATTCGTAGCGGTATGTAATGGATCAAAACGTGTTTCGCTAACAAATTGATTTGCGATACTTTTAGCACAGTTATGGGTGAAAGTTTTCAGGCCATAATCCAGAACACGACTTGTCTTTTTTAAGCTAACACCAACTTCATTTTGATTTAATTCAGATAGTACAAATTTGTTTTGTAATAAGTCTAAATAAACTGCAGTGCAATTTTCAATTCTTTGCTGGAGAGAAAGTACCGCATTACAAGCGATGCCAAGTACAGTTATGTTTAGTTTTTTACATATGCCCAGCAGCAACCCCAGGTCATTTTTATCTAAATGTGCAGGTGTGATTAAAATCGCACTTGCATCTGCACACTGTGCACTTTTCCATACATGCTCTAGATGTTTTAGCGCAATTTCAGCATGGCTAAGAATATGTTTTGTAGTGCTACTTGCGGTAAGCGCTGCCCAAAAATGGGTGCTGATTTCCCGTGGCCTAAGATGAGCCTGATGTTTGGCAGCTTCACCAACCTCGACTACATCTGCTTCGATT
>JBCCEI010000009.1:0-31035 GCA_039030355.1 Pseudomonadota bacterium
ATGTCCGCTTTGGGTCGTAAGCGGACATTTTAAAGATCTGATGTGTATTACCCAACCTGTTCATAATTTTGCCTCACCTAACTCTAATCTGAAGCAACATCCATGTTGCAACTCATATTCGCCCATCCATAGGCTCACTATTAGGTTGTTAGCAATCGTTTATTAAGTCTTTACAAACGAAACTAAAATTGATTTAACTGATTCCATTCCTTTCTCTATTACAACACCAATCTCGTCCATGGCAATTTCTTTATCAGTTTTTCCAGCTGCCCAATTCACACACAACGCGCAGCAAGCATAATTTAATCCTAATTCTTTTGCTAATGCGGCTTCTGGCATACCTGTCATACCAACTATATCGCAACCATCTTGCTGCATACGCACAATTTCAGCAGCGGTTTCTAATCTCGGCCCTTGTGTTACCCCATATACCCCGCCATTGAATACTTTGACTTTTGCGTGCTCTGCGGCTAGAAATAAATTTTGTCTCATCATAGCGCTATAAGGGTTTGTAAAGTCAATATGGGTTACTGTAGAAGATTCGTCTTCAAAAAAAGTATGTTTTCTACCGTAGGTATAATCAATAATTTGTTCTGGAATAATAATTTTCTCTGGTGGTATATCTTTGTGAATTCCGCCTACTGCAGCAACCGCAATAATATCGCTTACGCCAACATCTTTAAGCGCCCAAAGATTTGCTCGATAATTTATTTTATGTGGCGGAAGATGATGCTCTAATCCATGTCTTGCTAAAAAAACAATTTCGCGACCCGCAAACTCACCTATTTGAAGTGTTGCGCTCGGCTTGCCATAAGGTGTTTCAACAGTCTTACGTTCAACAATAGATAAGCTATCTAAAGTTGTAAGCCCAGTTCCACCAATGATAGCGAGCATAGACATGGTTTACTCGTCGCTCTCTGCAATCGCAAATATGGATGATTGATTACGCAAATAACCTTTATAGTCCATACCCCAGCCAAATACATAACGGTCATTCACTTCCATGCCTATAAAATCTGCAGTGGTATCCGTAGGTTTGTTAGTGAGGTTTTTCTTTAGCAATACTGCAGAAAATACTTTTTTAGCCCCTTTCGCCTCACAATATGCAATGAGCTCACGCAAGGTGTACCCTTCATCTAAAATATCATCGACAATTACAACTACGCGACCTTCAAGCGAAGTATCTGGTTCTTTATGCCAATGTATACTGCTGCCTCGTGTATTGTTGCGGTAACGATCAACATGCACATAGTCTAAGACCATGGGTGACTTGATGCGTTGCATCAACGCAGATGTAAACATGGCTCCACCTTTCATCACACATAAAAATATTGGCACTACATTTTGAGTAACAGCTTCAATACCTTCAGCTACTCGATCGATTGCTTGATTAATTTCTTTTTCGGAAATTAAAACATCCGCACTTTTTAGCACTTGTGAAATTTCTTGGTATGAGAGCTCTTCCATGCTGATTTTTCAACTATGCCCCAGTCAGCGCACTAGTATCATTATTTTCAACCTGAAGAACATGTGTTGGAAATGCGGTGTCAGCGCCGTGTTTTTGGATTATCTCGTACACCAACAATAGTATTTCATGCTTCACTTCATGAAAACGAATCCAGTTGGTTGTTTTTGTAAAGGTGTAAATAAAGAAATCTACAGACGACTCATTGAGTTCATTAAAATTAACGATCATGGTCTGATTTGAATCAATCTCTTTGTGTGTGAGCAACATTTCTTTTACTTCTTGTACAATATCATTAACAGATGAAATATCGCTGTAGCGCAGACCAATCGTTTCGTAAATCCTTCGGTGCGACATCCGCGATGGGTTTTCAACAATGATATTCATAAATATTGAATTCGGCACATAGATTGGACGTTTACTAAATGTGCGAATGCGTGTTTGCCGCCAACCAATATCTTCAACCGTTCCTTCCAGCTCTTTGTCTGGCGAACGAATCCAATCCCCTACCTTGAATGGCCGGTCAAGATAAATCATCAGGCCACCAAAGAAATTTGATAGCAAATCTTTTGCAGCAAAACCAACGGCGATTCCGCCAATACCGCCGAATGCTAGTACTCCAGAAATGCTGAAACCCAATGTTTGCAGCATCACCAATGCTGCAGTAATAAATATAGAAGCACGAACAAGTTTAACAAGCGCATTTGCAGTGGTGATATCAATTTTGTCACCTTTAGCATACTTTCGTTTTACATAAGCTTGTTTAAATTCTGTTACAAAACGAATTAAGAACCATGCCAGCATGCCAATGATCGTTACATTACGTATCGGCACAATCGCATTAAAAATTTCAGCTTCCGAACGACTGGCAACAATTTCTGCTGCAAATAAAATTCCAATAACCCAAACTAATAAGCGGAAAGGCTTCCACACCGCAGCGATAAATGCGTCATCCCATGGATTCGTTGTCTCCTCAGCCCTTGTGGACAGTTTTGCTAAAAATAATTTAAATGCAAAATTTATTAATAACACAGCAAGCACGATAATAAAAACCTGCAACACCCATGGCTTGAAATACATCGATAGTGTTGAATCTCCAAATACTTTGGTTAAATCAAAATTATTCATTCTTTTCTTATTTCCTTATAACGCCAACTCACCATATGGGGAATCTTGGTAAGACTCAATTTCATTAACTGCTTGATGCCATTGTTTAGATTCACGTAGAGCTTGGTATGAGATGGGATCTTTACCACCATGCATACGTGTTAAGCGCATTTGCGAAGCAGGATTATTATAATTTTCTAAATGCTCCGCAACCATGCATGCGCTGTCACTGTCATTACAGATCAACGCCATATCACATCCTGCTTGTAATGCTTTTTCTGCACGCTCAACACAATCACGCTCATTACTGCCATCACAATGTGCCGCCTTCATCGTCAGATCATCACTAAATACCACTCCTTTAAATTCCATCTGCTTGCGTAACACTTCTTGTATCCACAGTTTTGAAAATGTAGCAATCTCTGAATCAACTTTCTCATAGATGACATGTGCACTCATCAACCCCGCGATCCCTTGATTGATCATGCGTTGAAACGGAAGCAGGTCTTGCATTGAGATATCTTGAAACGCTCTATCATCTTTAGGCAAGTCTATATGCGAATCGGCCGTAACTGCGCCATGACCAGGAAAATGTTTTCCAACAGCTTGCATGCCTGCTTTTTTCATACCTTGTACATAATGGGCTGCTAAATCAGAAACACTCTCAGGATCATTATGAAATGCTCGATCACCAATCACTTGGCTCACACCATAATTCAAGTCCAATATAGGTGCGAAACTAAAATCAATGCCAACTGAGCGCAGTTCTGCAGCCATTAGCCAACCAGTCGTCGTAGCTAGTTGCTGTGCGCGTTTTGCATCTTCATTGTAAATTTCTCCTAGCAAACTTACAGCTGGTAATTGAGTGAACCCATCTCGCAAACGTTGAACACGTCCACCCTCTTGATCAATTGCCACCAATAATTTTGGGTGGCGTAGATGATGTATTTCTTCTACTAGTAAGATTAAATTTTCAACACTGGTGAAATTTCGGCTGAACAAGATCACCCCGCCAACTTGGGGCGAGGTTAGTAATTCCTGTTCCTTTGCGGACATACGATCTGCACTAAGATCGACCATGAGTGGGCCTAATGACATGACCACATTATTTAGGATTAAGCTTAATAAGTGAATGCAACGATGGACCTAATAATTAAACTATTTTGAAGATTGGATTAATTTTTCTAGGCAAAAAAAAGGCCGTCTAATTTAGACGGCCGAATCCAGGAGGAGTCGAGAATAACAACATGCTCAAATAGAGGATATTCGTTCATGTTGAGAGGCTCATTGATAAATAAGCATATTTGATGCCAATTTAGTCGTTTCGTTACCATTCAGATACTTAGCGATATTTTGATTGGATCCTGTGTGTAATAAACTCAATTATTACGACAATATTGGGCACATTTATGACAATTAGTTGTACTTTTACAGTGTAAGTAGGCTGATTTTCTTGAAAATTTACTAATCAATACCGAAGTGATCAAATTTTATACAATATATTGATTTTTCGTAATCACTCTGCAGATTGGTCATTTTTTAGGCCCTGTGGGCCAACTAATTACTCCACAACAAGTAGAATAGTTCTTCGCCAGGGATCGGCAACCATAAACTTAAGAATAAGAATAATGATTGAATCAGTTTATCAAGCTCTGGTCGACAGCAATGAGCTCGTGGAGGATCACAACCAGAAGAGAGTGATTCAGGCACTACAACAACTCCATGATGAGCTCAGTGCAGATAATCCAGATGATTCCACCATCATTGATCGATTTACAACATTTTTATCACGCAAATCGAATACTCGCAGTATTCAAGGCCTTTATATATGGGGCGGTGTTGGGCGAGGCAAAACATTTCTGATGGATATGTTTTTTTCTAACCTCCATTTCCAAGATAAATTGCGATTGCACTTCCACCGTTTTATGGATCAAGCCCATTCGATGTTAAAAAATTACCGTGATCAGCCTGATCCACTTAAATTAGTTGCGAAGGAATTCTCAAGTAAAGCCAAAGTGCTCTGTTTCGATGAATTTTTCGTAAATGATATTGGAGATGCAATGATTTTGGCAGGCTTGCTTGAAGGATTATTTGAAAATAATGTGGCGTTAATTGCCACTTCTAATGTTGAGCCTACTTTGCTCTACAAAGATGGATTACAACGCGAACGATTCTTACCGACAATTGAATTACTACAAAAGCATACCAAAGTTATTCATCTTGAAGGTGAAACCGATCATCGATTTGAATTTTTACAAAAAAATGATTTGTATAACTCCCCAATCGATGTTGATTCTCACGATTGGCTAGAACATAGATTTTTGAGTCTTGCTACAGAACGCAGCAATGAATCCTGGGAAATATTAAAGATTAATGGTCGCGCGATTCGATCAATACGCCACGCAGAAGGCATAGCATGGTTTGATTTTCAGGAATTATGTGATACACCTAGAAATGCTTCGGATTATATAGCGGTTGCTAAGGAATTTAATACAGTATTACTCTCACATGTGCCAATCTTCAATGGTAAAGATGATCAGGCTAGAAGATTTATTACTTTAATTGACGAGTTTTACGATCGAAATGTAAAACTTATTTTGTCAGCCGAAACAACTCCAGATAAACTATACTTAGGATCACGCTTGCAATCAGAATTTGAGCGTACAATTAGTCGACTCACCGAAATGCAGTCGCATGAATATTTAGAAAAACAACATCAACCAAATTAAGGAACATAAAATGAAAAAAGCTGTACGGGTTGCAATAACAGGCGCTGCAGGAAATATCGGATATGCTGCTGCATTCAGAGTTGCTGCAGGAAACATGCTAGGCACTGACCAGCCTATTATTTTACAGCTAATTGAAATACCTCCTGTCCTAGATGCGCTGAAAGGTGTAGAAATGGAGTTACGCGATTGCGCATTTCCATTATTAGAAGACATCATCTGTACCTCAGATGTAAATGAAGGTTTTGGTGATGTTGATTATGTACTTTCAATAGGCTCAAAACCTAGAACTAAAGGCATGGAACGTGCAGACCTGTTAAGCGAGAACGGTAAAATTTTTGGCCCACAAGGCAAAGCGATCAATGACAATGCATCTAAGGATGTAAAAGTTTTAGTCGTAGGCAACCCCGCGAACACCAATGCACTTATAGCTTGTAACAACGCACCTGATTTAGACCCTTCACAATTTACCTCAATGATGCGCTTAGATCATAATCGTGCAATCAGCCAGCTTGCATCCAAAACAGGTGCTGCAGTTACTAGTATTGAGAAGATGATCGTGTGGGGCAATCACTCACTTACACAATTCCCAGATATCGGCCACTGTACCGTAGATGGAAAAGATGCAAAATCACTCGTTGATGATGCTTGGTACAAAGATGAATTTATGCCAAAAGTTCAAAAACGTGGCGCTGAAATAATTAACGCCCGAGGCGCATCTTCAGCAGCTTCCGCTGCCTCCGCCGCCATCGACCACATGCGTGACTGGGTATTAGGCACGAATGATTGGGTCAGCATGGGTATGATTTCCAAGGGTGATTACGGTATAGCAGAAGGATTAATGTACTCATTCCCAGTTACATGCAGCAGCGGAAGTTTTGAAGTTGTGCAAAATCTAGCACAAGATGAATTCAGCATTGAGATGATGAAAGCAACTGAAAAAGAATTGCTAGAAGAACGTGATGCAGTTAAGGATTTACTCTAGGGTTAAAATTTTAAATTTAGGGGTTTGAGATTAATCAACTCAAACTCCTGTACTAAAATTTAGCTTCCTCGCTTTCTTCTTTCTGTAACAAGTTCTCCAGCAATACCCCAGTTATCCGTTTCAACCTCCTCGATCACTACTACTGTGGTCGAAGGGTTTTTATTTAATACTCTTTGTAGAAGGTCTGTTGTACCTTTCACAAGTTCCACCTTTTGTTCTTTTGTGGCACCCTCATTTGTGATTTTAATATTTACATATGGCACAAGATATTCTCCTTCTATTAGATCTTTTAATCACGTTACTTAAATTTAAAATTCTGTACTTCATAGTAATTATTATTTCCCTCGTCATAAAACGTATCTGTTATTTGAAGACCCGAAGCCTCTAATAATTCTTCATATTTATCATGCCCTAGCGAGAAACATTCAATACCAGTATTTGCATCCTTCCATGCTCCCATTTCTATTGGCGCGGTGAATAAAAAGTTACCATTTGGTTTCATAATCTTAGCCACTTTCTTAATTAATGAAGTCTGCTCATTTTCTGGCAATAAAAATATGAGACCAATCGCTATTACAGCATCAAATTTTTTATTGAAAAAGTTACTGTCTTGGACCCGTTCACACTTAGTTGGTACATTTGGAAATCTTGATTGGAATTCTGAGATTAATGTCTTTGAGCTATCCATTGCCCAAACTACTAATCCTGTTTCGATAAGTACTTTAGAGATTGGATTTCCGCCACCGCAAGCGATTTCGATGATGCTGGAACCTGTTTGAAGCTTTTTTGCCCACTCACTTATTACTTTTACACCAATTAATGACTGATCTCGTTGATGCAAAAAGTCATGTGCATTTTTTTCATACGCTAATGCAGAATCCAAGCTAAACCTCTAAACATAAATAATAATAATAATATCTGACCATAAAAAAAGGGCCTAACAAGGCCCTTTTGGTTAAACCTCAGCAGTAAAAATAGTTTTATAAATTTACACCATCCCATTCAGTAACAAAATCATTAATATACTTTGCAACTTCGTCTGGACGATCTTCTTGCACCCAATGCCCCGCACGCTCTAAATACTGCACACGAGTTGGGCCTGAAATTCTCTCTTTTAGTTTTTCTGCTGCTTCGCATGACATAAAGTTATCTGCCACACCCCACATCACCATAGTTGGGCAAGTAATTTTACTGTGATCAACATCGGTATCAGAATTTTGCGGATCGTGAGCGATACAAATTAGAGATTTAAATCCAGTCATGCCCGGTCCACGACCCCAGAACTGCAAATAGTTTTGTTTGCAATTTTTATCTGTAAATGGTGCGCCATCATAACTGCCCATGCGCATTAAGGCCGGGAAACCTGCTACGGCTTGTGGCAATGCTTGCTCTAACACTTCATCTGGTGCGCCATATAAACCAGCCAAGGCTTCTACTTCACAGACTGGCCATTGATCAAAACAAACAGGATTGATCAACACAAGTCTAGAAATATAGTCGCAATATTTCGAAGCAAATACTTGTGCAACACCACCACCATGATCATGAGCCACAAGAATAACTTTACCTTTTAGCCCCAAACCTTCGATAACGCCTTTTACGGCTTCAGCTTGATTCATAAAAGAGTGCTTAAACTTGTCTAATGGCATATCAGATTGCCCATAGCCAACCATATCCATAGCAAGAGTTCGATACTGTGGAAGTAGAGCCTGAACATGTCTCCATAGACGCGCATTCGTAGGAATACCATGAACCATCAATAGCGTTGTATCACCACTACCACTTTCTTCTATATTGATATTGATGTCTAAACCATCAACATTGACTTTTTGCATCATCTTCGCCTCTCCTTACCTCATACGTATTTATTGTTTTTATTTGAATAGGCAATAGTAAACCCATTTTTAAAGGATGAATATAATATTTAGACGTAAAAAAAACCCGCTAAAAAGCGGGTTTTTTTAAATAGAGTAATTTTTTACTTATGCAGCAGTTCGCTTTGGGAACATATGGCTACGGTTGCCACCTGTCGCCTGCTGGCGTAATGCCTGATATTCGGGTTTTTGAGTAAATTCTCCAAGAGAAACATTGTCTAAATAGTTGTAAATCTTAGTACTTAACTCATCCCAAATCTGGTGAGTAATACAACGATCATCAAATTGAATTGATAATTCATTGTGTTCTTCAGGCTTCACATTTTCATCGATAGCCGAAATCACTTGAGCAACTGAAATTTCGCTAGGTGAACGTGATAAGCGATATCCGCCGCCTGGTCCTCGTACACCAACTACCAAACCACTTTTACGTAATTTGGCAAATAATTGTTCTAGATAAGATAATGAAATGCCCTGACACTGTGAAATGTCTGCCAGTGTAACGGGCTTATAGTTATCATTAATTGCTAAATCCATCATTGCTGTAATCGCATGACGGGCTTTTGTTGAGAGTTTCATAATCTTTCACCTTCTACCTTGAATGGCAAAAATTTGGTCTAGCAAACCAAAACCACTAATAATGCGGTTATTTTAACATCAACTTGTATGATGAAAATGTCGACTGAGCCAAATTCTGAGAAATATTTTTATTATTATTTATCAACAAGTTATAGCATATAGATAACTTGTTCACTCAATAATAGTACTGGAAGTGCTCCCTTGCTGCAACGGAATTTCCACATTTTTAGTGATAAGGCGATTTTGCCGGGCTTTCTGATGCAGAATGAAGCTGTGGCCTTGGCGGTCACAAAAGTGAAGCCACTTGTATAGAAAACGATTCATCCTCCACCGCTTCAATAGCGTTGCATCTAGCTGATGGTTAAAAGCATGAAAATTGGGGTCATTGAGCTTATTTTTGCGCCTGTATGACTGACTCATTACTTCTGCTTGCAGAGCATCATAGTAGATACGAATTTTGAGATTTGGATAGGCTAAAAAGCCTTGATCTGTATCAGCAAAATAGTATGTTAATGCGATGGTCGATGTGTACTTTGTCTGCTCGAGTACTTGCAAATAAAGATCCATGCCTTTCGCAATTCTTGAAACAGCTACTTCTGGCATACTTACTTTTTTACCGAGCATTTTGCGTAAGCGAATGTAGTTTCCTTCATACATCTCCATCAGCCCAGCAAATGAATTTGGCAAGGGCCGTGCCAATATATTTTTTGCAATTCGTCCTTGATGATCTGTCGCTTTCATCTGAACTAGTACAGCTTTTTCAAGCATTACCTCTCTTGCTAATTATTTATCGATCACAACAGTGTTTTATGTAAATTTATATTTGCATAGTTTGAAGTCTCTCACAAACTTAAATTTACATATATTTTGTTTTACTTATCGTAACGTATTTAAGGATCGAAGGTATAAACGTAATGTGTAGAATTGTTCTTGACTCAATGCGTCTTTTGCGATAATGGTTTTATATGATTTAGTATTGTTTTTAAACACAAGCACTGCAAAATACTCAAACAGCCATTTAGCAGAGATAAGATTTGCTTGAATTTCAATGCCATTTTTTAGCATTAATTTAGAATTTCCTTTGTCAACACAATTTAATTTTATAATTGATGAATCATCTCTAATTAGAGCAAATTTATTAATTGTGATAAAACCCAGCACTATGATGAGCAAAATGATTATTACCTTTATCAATAAAGGCATTGCTAAAACTAGCATCGTGACAATTGCCAATAAGTGAAGGAAACTTAGAATTAGCATTAGAACCTTAGAAGGTTGTAATGAAAGACAATAATTAGCGGTAGATATACTCAATCACTTTATTTATATTTTGATCTGTAGACTTTTGTCGTCCCACAAGAAGATCGTAAAGCTCTGGATCTTGCATGTCTAACATGCGCTCAAAGGCTTGTTGTAATTCTGGCGCGGTTTCCAAATAAAACTCATTAAGAAACTTTTGCATTAAAACATCTAACTCTTTGGTGCCGCGACGGCAGCGCCAAGATAATTTTTTAATGTTTTCAGCCAAACGATAAAGTTCTAATTAATTTCTACGCTCAACTATAAGCTTCTTGATTTCTGCAATTGCTTTAGCAGGATTTAAACCTTTAGGGCACGTGTTCGTACAATTCATAATGGTATGGCATCGATACAACTTAAAAGGATCTTCAAGTTCATCTAATCGTTCGCCTGTTGCCTCATCACGACTATCTGCAATCCACCGATAGGCTTGCAATAAAGTTGCAGGCCCAAGGTAACGATCACTGTTCCACCAATAGCTTGGGCAACTTGTAGAACAACAAGCACATAAAATACACTCTTCTAATCCCTCTAACTTTTCACGATCTTCTTTTGACTGAAGTCGCTCACGATCCGGTGGTGGAGGTGAATCAGCTTTCATCCATGGTTCAACAGAAGCATATTGCGCATAGAAATTTGTTAAATCGCCAACTAAGTCTTTTACCACTGGCAAATGTGGTAGTGGATATATTTTTAGATCACCTTTGTAATCATCAACAGCTTTTGTACATGCAAGTGAATTTGAGCCATTTATATTCATCGAGCAAGAGCCACATATTCCTTCTCGACATGAACGTCTGAAACTTAAAGTTGGATCCATTTCGTTTTTGATTTTGATTAGAATATCCAAAATCATTGGCCCACATTCATTCATATCCACTTCATAAGTATCTGTGCGAGGATTCTCGCCTGTATCAGGCTCATAGCGATACACAGTTACTTTTTTAATATTGTCACTGTTAGTTGGGCATTTGAACGTTTTCCCCGGCTTAACTACCGAGTTCGCTGGAAGTGTAAATTGCGCCATGTAAATTACTCTATTTGAAATTAATAGGTTCTAGCTTTAGGTGGAATAACCTCGACATCATCCGATTGCGTATACATATGCACAGGACGATAATCAATGGTGACATTGCCTTTGTCATCTACTGAAACTAAAGTGTGTTTCATCCAATTATTATCATCACGATCTGGATAATCATCTCGTGCTTGAGCGCCACGACTCTCAGCACGATTTAATGCAGACTGCGCAGTCGCTAGTGCCTGTGGCATTAAATTTGTAAGCTCAAGAGTTTCAACTAAATCTGTATTCCAGATCATTGATCGATCAGAAACTTTTAAATCATCCATTTGTGCATTTAAAGTACGCAGCTTTTCCAAACCTTTTTCTATAGATTCACCTGTTCTAAATACAGCCGCATGATTTTGCATCGTTTTTTGCATTTCTAATCGTAAATCTGCTGTAGCAACACTTCCATTTGCATGGCGCAACTTATCAAATCGGTCTAATACTTTATCAACAGCACCATTCTTTAATTCGCTGTGCGATTGCTTTGGTTTAACTAATTCTGCAGTACGAATGGCAGCAGCTCGGCCAAATACAACCAAATCTAATAATGAATTTGAACCTAATCGATTTGCACCGTGTACCGAAACACACGCCGCTTCACCAATCGCCATCAATCCTGGAATAACGGTGTCAGGATCACCATCTTTTAGCGTGACCACTTCACCGTGAAAATTGGTAGGAATACCACCCATGTTGTAGTGGACTGTTGGAATCACAGGTATTGGCTCTTTTGTGACATCTACACCAGCAAATATTCGCGCAGACTCAGCAATACCTGGTAATTTTTCATTAATTAGATCTGCGCCTAAGTGTTCAAGGTGCAAGTGAATATGATCATTTTCTTCACCAATTCCTCGGCCTTCATTAATTTCTACTGTCATTGAACGGCTCACTACATCACGCGAAGCTAAGTCTTTTGCATTTGGTGCGTAGCGTTCCATGAAACGTTCACCATCAGAATTGGTTAGATAACCCCCTTCACCACGAACACCTTCCGTTATTAAACAACCCGCTCCATAAATTCCAGTTGGGTGAAACTGAACAAACTCCATGTCTTGTAATGGCAAACCTGCTCGCAGCACCATTCCATTACCATCACCAGTACAAGTATGTGCTGAGGTGCATGAAAAATATGTGCGCCCATATCCACCAGTTGCGAGTAACACCATATGAGCACGATAAACATGCAAATCACCCGTGGCTAAATCCCATGCCATGACACCTTTACACGTTCCATCATCATCCATGATTAAGTCAGTTGCAAAGTATTCTATAAAAAACTCTGCATTATGCTTTAAAGACTGCTGGTAAAGTGTGTGTAATATTGCATGACCCGTTCGATCAGCAGCTGCACATGTTCGTTGTGCTATACCTTCACCATAATGCGTGGTCATTCCACCGAATGGGCGTTGATAAATTTTTCCTGCGTCGGTGCGTGAAAATGGCACACCATAGTGTTCTAGCTCAACAACTGCTGGAATGGCTTCACGACACATATATTCAATGGCATCTTGATCACCTAACCAGTCTGATCCCTTTACAGTGTCATACATGTGCCAACGCCAATCATCTTCACCCATATTTCCAAGTGCAGCACTCATACCGCCTTGAGCTGCAACAGTATGACTGCGAGTGGGAAAAACTTTTGTTATACAAGCAGTTGATAGTCCACTTACCGCCATTCCTAAAGTTGCACGGAGCCCTGCTCCACCTGCACCAACAACGACTACATCATAGGCATGTTCAATAATGTTATATGCTTTTGTCATAGATTATTTTTTTATAAAAAGATTTTAAGCAAAGCGACAATTCCGACAACAGCAAGTGCGATACAAAGAAAATTGAGAATAATAAGCGTGACTACTTTCAACCATCCATGGACATAGTCCTCAACTATCACCTGTAAACCAAGCTGTGTGTGATAAAAGGTTGCGGCGATAAATAAAATAAGTGCTACAGCTATAAAAGGGTTTGCCAACCAAGCATGCACTTCAGCGTGACTAGCATTACCAATACAAGCAACAGCAAAAGCAAACCAAATAGCTAATGGCACTAAGGCAATTGCGGTTAGTCGTTGAAGCCACCAGTGACTCGCGCCCTCCTTTGCAGAACCAAGTCCTTTTGCTTCAGATAATGGTGTACGTAATGACATCGTTACTCTTTAAAAGAAATAAGCATAGCCCCACACTGCAATTGTTAATGCTGCAGTAGCTATGATTGTGAATACGCCTGAGTTAAAAGTAGTTTGTTTTTCGAAACCATACCCTGCATCCCAAAATAAGTGCCGCACGCCATTACATAAGTGCAAAAATAAAGCAAAGGTCCAGAGGAATAAAAAAGCTTTGCCAGTTTTGCTTGACAAAATACCACGTATCCATTCATAACTTTCTGGATCAGCAGCGACCGTGACAAAGACTGCAACCATCAATACTGCACCAATTGCGAGCGCAACACCGGTCATACGATGCAGAATGGAAATCGCCATTGCGAGGGGCCATTTATAAATTCCCAAATGTGGCGATAATGGCCTTTGATTATTAGCCATGCGGCTCCTCGTATACTGCTATATGTTTACCCCTGAATGAACTAGCTAAAAATCTTTACTGTATAGAGGTAATGAAATCGATTTATTATGGTCTGAATACTACCCGATTGGCAAAGGATATTGAACATATCTCTAAAGAAATGTGAACAATAACAATCGCTTAAACGAATTTAATTCTATGATTTATGATAGATTTCAAACCCTGTATGCATTTTGTGTAAGTTATCACCCAGCATGGTTATTTTTTAAACACTACTAATGAACAGTAATTGGCAAGAATTTTTAATCTCTCAAGGCGCAGGCCTAGGTGCTGAAGGCTATATGACTTTCCCAGAATACGAAGCGCAAACATTTGATGAAGAACAAGTCTATGCATGTGATTTGTCGAACCTCGGTTTGATTCGTGTCAGTGGTGAAGATGCATTTAGTTTCTTACATGGTCAGTTCACCAATGATCTGAATATAGTAAATGCTGATACTAGCCAATTAAGTAGTTATTGCAATGCAAAGGGCAGAATGTTGGCGATCTTTCGAATTTTCAAACGTGATGATGATTATTTCTTATTATTACGAAGGGATGTCATCGAGGTTGTGCTAAATAAACTTAACATGTTCAAGTTAATGGCCAAAGTTGAACTTACTGACATTTCAAACGAAATTGTAATATTTGGAATTGCAGGCCCCAATACAGATTCACTTCTTGATGAAAATGGTATTCAAGCTCCTATCAATCTTGATCAAGTAATTACCAAAGAAAATACAACAGCAATTAAAATCACGAGCCAACATTCACGCGCACTCATTGTTACATCATTCAACGAGGCTAAAGTTATTTGGAATTCTATTATTAATCAGAGCGTACAAATGAGTTACCACTTTTGGGAACTCATTGATATAAAGAACGGCATTCCAACTGTAACTGCTGAAACGATTGAAACTTTTATTCCTCAAATGGTTAATTTAGAACTTATTGGCGGTGTTAATTTTCAAAAAGGTTGCTATCCGGGACAAGAGATTGTTGCGCGCACGCATTACTTAGGTAAACCTAATCGACGCATGTACCGTATTCAGTTTGAATGCAATGAATGCCCCGCACCTGGAACCAATATTTTTTCAAAAGCTAATAGTGAACAACCGGTAGGAAAAATTGTTAGCGCACAGAAAGCAAATAGTAAACACTGTGAAACTCTAACAGTGTTACGTACTGAAAAAGAATTAGCTAATGATTTACATTTAGAAGCCTACCCAAATTCCATTGCGAATATTAAATCACTTCCTTATGGTCTGGATGCAAATTAGTTAGGCCTCATGTGAGGAAACAAAATCACATCGCGAATCGTATGTGAATTTGTAAATAACATTACCAAACGATCAATACCGATTCCTTCGCCTGCAGTTGGTGGTAAACCGTATTCCAATGCTTGGATGTAATCTTCGTCATAATGCATCGCCTCATCATCACCAGCATCTTTATCTGCAACTTGCATTTGAAATCGCTCCGCTTGATCTTCTGCATCATTAAGTTCTGAAAATCCATTTGCAAGCTCTCTTCCTCCAACAAAAAATTCAAATCGATCGGTTACAAACGGGTCCTTTTCATTTCTACGAGCTAAAGGGGAAACTTCTGTAGGATAGGCTGTAATAAAAGTTGGTTCTTTGAGTTTTTCTTCAACAGTTTTTTCAAAAATCTCTATTTGCACTTTGCCGAGCCCATAATTATCTTTCAATGGAATCTCTAGTTTCGTTGCAACAGCTTTTGCTTTTTCAAGATCATCTAAATCTGCATCAGTTAACTCAGAATTAAAATGCAATATAGATTCTTTTACTGTCATGCGTGTAAATTGTTTGCTGAAGTCGTATGTGTCGTCACCATGTTCAATAGAAGTTGTTCCCAGCACCTCATTACATATACCACGAAGCATTTCTTCAGTTAGATCCATTAAATCATGATAGTCCGCATAAGCTTGATAGAATTCCAACATTGTAAATTCTGGATTATGGCGTGTTGACAAACCTTCGTTGCGAAAATTTCGATTAATTTCAAATACACGCTCCACACCTCCAACTACCAAACGCTTTAAATATAGCTCTGGTGCTATACGCAAAAATAAATCCATATCAAGTGCATTATGATGTGTTTCAAATGGCTTTGCCGTTGCACCGCCTGGAATAACTTGCATCATCGGTGTTTCAACTTCTACAAATCTGCGTGAAATTAAAAATTCTCTTAAGTAGTGAATGATTTTGGTGCGTGTATCAAAGACTTTACGAGAGTCCTCATTCATGATGAGATCGACGTAACGTTGGCGATAACGCTTTTCTTGATCAGTCAAGCCATGAAATTTTTCTGGCAGCGGTCTCAATGACTTCGTTAATAAAGAAACATCTTGCATCTTTATATATAAGTCTCCTTTTCCAGATTTATTAATTGGACCAGATACTCCAATAATGTCGCCGATATCCCAAGTATCAATTTCTTTCACAAGTTCTTTATTCAGTTCTTTGCGATCAATATAAGCCTGTATGCGGCCCGACATATCTTGCAGTACAAGAAAGGGCCCACGTTTTGCCATAATACGACCTGCTATTGCTGCATTTTGGTTTAGTTTTGCAAGTTCTTCTTTATTTTTCTCTCCATACTGACCTTGCAAATCTTGTGCATAACTATCACGGCGGAATTTGTTTGGGAAAGCTTGTCCTTTACTGCGCAAATGTTTTAATTTTTCACGACGCTGCGCGATGAGTTTATTTTCATCTTGCGTACTTTGTTTGCTTTCTTCTGACATCTTTAATTAAAGTCCACTTTTTAAACTTGCTTCAATAAATTGATCCAGATCGCCGTCTAATACGGCTTGTGTGTTTCCTGTTTCAACCGAAGTACGTAAATCTTTAATACGCGACTGATCTAAAACATAAGAGCGAATCTGACTACCCCAACCAATATCTGCTTTACTATCCTCAACAGCTTGCTGTTCGCCCTGACGTTTTTGCATTTCTAATTCGTATAATTTTGCTTTGAGTTGCTTCATAGCAACATCTTTATTTTTATGTTGAGAGCGATCATTCTGACATTGTGTCACAACTCCCGTTGGCATGTGAGTAATCCTTACTGCAGATTCAGTTTTATTTACGTGCTGCCCTCCTGCACCACTGGCACGATAAACATCAATACGTAAATCTGCAGGATTGATATCGATTTCAATATCATCATCAATTTCAGGTGATACAAAGACTGCTGCAAAAGAAGTATGTCTTCGATTTCCAGAATCAAATGGCGACTTACGCACTAATCTGTGCACGCCAGTTTCAGTACGCAGCCAACCAAATGCATACTCACCTTCAAATTTAATCGTCGCACTTTTTATACCTGCAACTTCACCTGGTGACACTTCAATTAGGTCCGTTTTAAAACCCTTGCGTTCACCCCAACGCAAATACATACGCAATAACATTTCTGCCCAATCTTGTGCTTCCGTTCCTCCAGAGCCTGATTGCACATCTAAAAAAGCATGTTTTGGGTCCATTTCGCCTGAAAACATACGACGAAATTCAAGTACAGCAACACGTTCATCAAGCTGTTGTAAATCTTCTTCTATGGACTTTAAGGTTTCCTCATCACCTTCTTCTGAAGCCAGCGCTAGTAGCTCACCAGCATCGGATACCCCTCCTTCAACATCATCGATTGTTTTAACGATAATTTCTAAACTGGATCGCTCCTTCCCCAGCTTCTGTGCCAATTCAGGTTGGTTCCATATCTCAGGATCTTCTAATTCTCGACTGACCTCATCCAAACGCTCGCGCTTATTGTCGTAGTCAAAGATACCCCCTTAGACTTGCAGATCGAGATTGCAAATCCAAAATTAGATTTTGTAGTGGGTTAGTTTCCATATTTATTTTAGAGAACGTTATTTAGCGCGCGTATAGTAACGCAAATTACACGGCTAGAAATATTCAATTTAAGGATTCTAAATATTGAATAATCAATTGTGGAGAACGTATACCACGAAACTCATTTACTGATAACTGGTAGGCCAGGCGTACTTCACGAGCACCTTCCTGCCATTGGTGTCGGTCAATATTAAATGCGATAGCATCGATTGCCTGTTTACCTCCACTTGGAGTCACTCTTAGCTTCAAATGATGCTGACCAACGATGCGATGCTCATTAACATTGAACACACCATCAAACATAGGTTCTGGAAAACCCTGCCCCCATGGCCCTGCTCGAAACAGCATTTCTGCTATACCTAAATTCATATCGGTTTCATTTAATTCACCATCTGATAGTAAAATGGCTTCTAATTGCTCTGGCGTTACAAGTTCCTCAATAATATCGTTAAACACCTCAGAAAATTCTGCAAACTTTTCTTTAGGAATCGACATACCTGCTGCCATAGCATGCCCACCAAATGTATTCACTAAATAAGGATGGCGTGTAGCTAAGAGATCCAAGGCATCCCGAATATGCAAACCTGGGATGGAACGCGCTGAGCCTTTAAGCTCTGTTTCATTAGTTTGCGCAAACACAATTACTGGTCGATGAAAATTTTCTTTAATACGTGCAGCAACGATTCCTATTACACCTTGATGCCAGTCTGGGTCATAAAGTGCAATACCAAATCGATGTGAGTCTACATTTTCAAGTTGATCAGAATTTAAAACGTGTAGAGCTTGTTTTTGCATTTCCTGTTCAATTTGTTTGCGTTCTTCATTTAAGTTATTTAGCTGTTCAGCTAATTCCGTTGCACATGATTCGTCATTTGTTAACAGACATTCAATTCCCAATGACATATCTTCTAAACGACCTGCAGCATTCAATCGTGGCCCTATGACGAATCCAAGATCGGCTGAGCTGATACGAAAAAGCTTTTTACCAGCAACTGTTAATAATGCTCGCACCCCTGCACAACACTTATTAGCACGAATTCTTCGTAATCCTTGATCAACTAAAATTCGGTTGTTGTAATCTAATTTTGCTACATCTGCTACTGTACCGATGGCAACAATATCGAGAAACTGCGCAAGATTGGGTTCGGGAATTTTTTTGTCATTAAACCAATCCTTATTTCGCAGAAATGCGCGCAATGCTGAAACCACATAAAACACAACACCAACCCCTGCTAGGTGCTTACTAGGGAATATGTCGCCCACTTGGTTTGGATTGATGATTACGTTTGCATTTGGAAGCTTTTTTCCAGGTAGATGATGATCAGTAATAAGCACACCAATACCTTTATCTCTAGCAACTGCAACTCCCTCTATGCTTGAGATTCCATTATCTACAGTGATGATGAGCGCAGGATTGGATTGCGCAGCTACTTCTACAATTTCTGGTGTAAGACCATAACCAAACTCAAAACGGTTTGGCACAAGATAGTCAATATTAGAATAACCAAATGACTGCATGGTTCTGATGAATAAGGCTGTGCTCGTAGCACCATCAGCGTCAAAGTCACCCACGATCAGGATAGACTCATCCTTCTCCATGCATTGGTATATCAATTCTACGCCCGCATCCACATTCATCAGCTTTCCTGGTGGCAATGCTTTGGTTAATGAGTGATCAATTTCTTCTTCGCTGTTGATGCCTCGCTGCGCGTATACGCGTTGCAATATCGGTGGTAATTCATGAATGCGCTCATTAATAGCAACATCGGGACGACGCTTGATAACAGTTAACATGTATGAATAGAGAAAATTAAAATATACTGCTGACAAATATACGTTCTTTACATTGTGAAACAAGTTTCCAGACAATCTTGGCCACTTTATAAACTAATTTAAGTATCCAAATAATAAACATAGTTATTATGCACTTATATGGTATTTCTTACGTGGTTACTTGAAGAAATAACTTCATAATCAAATCAAATTCGAAGTAATAATGGCTGATCATATTCTCTTTCTTACTGGAAAACTTGCTGAAAAAAGTTTGCATCGTGTGCTGGAGTCTATGCAGCCAACTGAATTTACTTATGAGGTAAAACAGCTTGGCGTCAGTGTAGCCGCATTAATGACTACAAAATTAATTGAAAAACGATTAACTGATACTGGCAATGCAAATAAAGTGGTACTTCCAGGTCGATGTCGTGGCGATATCGAAACACTATCAAAAGCCCTTAAGATAACTGTTGAACGTGGTCCAGAAGAACTCAAAGACTTGCCAGCCTACTTTGGCCAAGAAGGTCGCAAAGCAGACCTTGAAAAATATGATGTGCAAATTTTTGCAGAAATCGTCGATGCACCAAATATGGCGGTTAAAGACATTGTTGAGCGGGCCGAAACTTACAAACAAGATGGAGCAAATGTAATTGATCTCGGCTGTCTGCCAAGCACACCCTTTCCACACCTCACAGAATCTGTACAAGCGCTTCAAGCAGCAGGTTTCAAAGTAAGCGTCGATTCATTAACACCTGAAGACTTGGTTACAGGCGGTAAAGCCGGCGCAGATTATCTTTTAAGTTTAAGCGAAAAAACGCTTTGGATATTAGACGAGGTGAAATCGATTCCGATTTTAATTGGCAATACACCTTCTGACTCGCGCTCGCTATACCGTGCAATCGAAATTTTATCCAAGCAGGGACGAAGGTTTATTGCTGACTCGATATTAGATCCAATTCATTTTGGTTTCACTGAATCTATTGTTCGTTATCGCAATCTACGTAAACGCTATCCAGATATCGAGATGATTATGGGTATTGGTAATCTCACAGAGCTCACACATGCAGATTCAGCAGGAACGAATGCCTTGTTGCTTGGTATTATTTCAGAATTAGAGATTAACCATGTACTTGCAACTGAGGTGAGTGAACATTGTCGTTGTGCTGTGCGCGAGGCGGATCTAGCTCGTAGAATTATGTATGCATCTCAAATCGATAGTATTCCGCCAAAAGGCTATGACAATGGCCTTATGGCCCTGCATGAACGCAAGCCATTTCCATACAGCATAGAAGAAGTCGAAGAATTTGCTAAAGACATAAAGGATCCTAATTTTCGCATTCAAGTTAGTGAAGAAGGGATACATACTTATAATAGAGATGGCATGCATACAACAACTGACCCTTATGAAATTTATCCAAAGTTAAAAGTCGAAGATGATGGCGGCCATGCATTTTATTTAGGCGTTGAACATGCACGCGCGCAAATAGCTTGGCAATTGGGTAAACGATATGAACAAGATGAAGAGCTGGATTGGGGTGTTGCTCTGAAAAAAGACCCGCAAGATCTCAACAAACAAAAAGCAGCAGGCACGACAATGCATACACGAGCAGATCGTAAGAATAATAGGAAGAAAAAATAATGCCCTTTATTAGAGAATGCATCGTCAGCACAATAAGAGATGACAGCAGCATTCATATTGCACCCATGGGCATACATGAGGATGGTGAGAATTTGATTATCCTCCCTTTTAAACCCTCAACTACTTTAGATAACTTGGAAAGAAATCACACCGCTACACTAAATTACACAGACGATGTGCGTGTATATGCAGGATGCATTACCGATCATCGTGACTGGCCTACATGCGCAACGGATGTTATCAAAGGTGCTCGCTTGGAAAACTGTTTAGCGCACACAGAATTAGAGGTCGTCAACAAGGAAGATGATGAATTGCGACCCAAATATACCTGTAAAGTGGTGCATGAAGCTACACATCAAGCATTTCATGGTTATAATCGTGCTCAATTTGCTGTTCTGGAACTGGCGATCTTAACCAGCAGACTAAAAATGTTGCCTAAAGAAAAAATTCAACAAGAAATTGAATATCTTGAAATTGGCTATATAAAAACTTCAGGCCCACGCGAACAAGAGGCATGGGGCTGGTTGATGAATAAAATTAAGGCTTACCAAGCAAAGGGAAATCAAACATGACAGGAATGCTAGCTAGTGTGCGTAATCTTGAAGAAGCAAAACTAGCTTATAACGGTGGTGCAGATATCATTGACCTAAAAGAGCCTAATGATGGTGCTTTAGGCTCAGCTCCAATAGGTGAGATCCATCATATAGTCGATGAACTTTGGGAAAAGTGCGTCATTAGTGCCACCATTGGGGACCTTCCAGCAGATTATGAAAAAATTAATCAAAAAGTTTTACAAACTGCGGAAACTGGAGTCGATTATGTGAAAGTTGGCATATTTAGCGATCGGCATATTGAAACGTGTCTACCTAACTTAATACATTGCACCAATAAAGGCATTTCTATCATTGCAGTATTTTTTGCAGATATGGAATTTGATGTTGATTTTGCAATACGCATTGCAAGCGAGGCACGACTTAAGGGAGTTATGTTAGATACTGCACGCAAGGGAGCTGGTGGTCTACTAAGTCATCAAAATTTAATGCAGCTTGAATATTTTGTGAATCGTGCCAAGCAGCATGAATTAATAAGTGGTCTTGCGGGATCATTACAAGTTGAAGATATACCACAAGTACTTCAAGCAGAACCGGATTACATTGGTTTTCGTACTGCTCTTTGTGAATCAAATAAAAGAGTTGGCGCACTAAATACGAAATCTATTCAAACTGTGCGCCAATCTATTCCAGTTCCAGAAAAACTACAACGCAAACTCGCATAAGCTCATAACAACTTCAGCTCTATGAAAAAGCTAAAAAATGAATCAGAGCTCGTTAAGAAAGCAATTCGTGTTGGTATGATTTATGCCGAAAAACGTGGTGTTGTTAAATTTGAGGCTACTGATTCAGCCAATGACAAAATTGAGTACCTATACAGACTTCTAGTTCACGATAAACTGATTCAACCGCTTGCAAAAGATCAACTAGGTATGCCTGGAATGAAACATAAGCTCGCAATTTGGGTTTCTAAACAACTTCCAAAAGATCACCCTCTTCTTCAATAACAAATTTTTTTAAATAAGTTATTAGCCGTTTCTGAAAGCAATATGCCAAGACCTATCCATAAGGTGTCATCAAGTTTTTCAAAAATATGGCATCGTTTTTGTAGGCTGGTGGTAAAGGTGTTCTATCGTAATTTTGAAGTGAGTGGTACTGAGAATATTCCGCCTAATACTGGACTACTTATTTGCGCTAATCACGTAAACGCATTAATTGATGTAGTAGTACTGCAAGCCTCAGTAAAAAAGAATTTAAGACCACTGGCACGCAGTGGCCTATTTTTAAACCCGTTCTTAAAACCTATTTTAAATCTAATTGGCGCAGTACCTATTTATCGACGTAATGATCCAGGTAGTGATACAAGCCAAAATCAAGATTCATTCAGTAGGTGTTATGAAATCTTAAATCATAAACAAACCATCATTATATTCCCCGAGGGTCAAAGTCATTCTGATCCGCATATCAACAAACTAAAAACAGGTGCTGCTCGCATAGCACTTGGCGCCAAAAAAACTAATAACGATCCACCTGCTGTAATACCAGTTGGTTTAACTTTTTCACGAAAAGGAAAGTTTCGAAGTGATGTATTGATTCAGTACGGCAAACCAATAGATTTAAATGTGGCAAATGATACAGATAGTTTCGAGAATGTTGAGATCGTCACAGATCGAATTAAACATTCTCTGGCTCAAGTTACCCTCAACGCTGATTCCTGGCAGGACCTTTACTTAATTACACGTCTTGAAAAATTTTTTGCATTGAGGCGTGGGAAATACCGAAAAGGTGAGCTCAAACAACGTTTCCAAGTACTACAAAGGCTCATTGATGCGCAACGGTTATTGAGAATATATGAACCTGAAAAAGTCCGTTCAATCGTGAATCAATTACGTGGTTTTGAGCGCTTATGCAAATGCTGCGGGATTCGGGACTACCATTTGACTATAAATTATCGCCCGCTTTTAGTTGCAATCTACGTATTTCGATTATTGATTATTTTATTTATTGGCTTGCCATTTGCTATTTGGGGTGTAATAAATAATTTTATTCCGTACCAATTAACCCGCGACACCTCCCGTATGGTCGCAAAAGGCCCTGACCAATACGATACCGCAAGTGTTTCCTTTGGTTTGTTCTTTTTTCTTCTTTTCTGGTCATCACAAACCTATTTAGTTTATAAGTATTTTAGCACCACAGCTGCTATGTTTTATTTAGCTAGCATTATCATTAGCGCACCTTTTGCGCTTAAATTTAGCAAGGAATATCATATAATTATCGACAATATAAAAATATTTTTTTTATTTACTCGCAAAAAACAGCTGCGTCTATATCTAGAAACCAAGCGCAAAGAAATTGAAGTCGAGCTTGCAAGATTGGTTAGAATAGTCAAGCGCTTACCAAAGCTGGAACAAACATAAATCTATGCATAAATTAGCTTCCCTCAGATTCACAGGCATTTTCCTTTTACTTTGCAGCGAGCTTTTCGCTGCAAACGATACAATCTCTATTACATCCAATGATGGTGTGATAGTTGTAGCTGATACCTATATTATTAATCTAGACGCAAATACACCAATAATTCTGTTATTTCATCAAGCAGGATGGAGCCGGGGAGAATATATCGAGATTGCGCCTAAGCTAAATGCTCTAGGTTTTAATGCTATAGCGGTTGACTTACGCTCTGGCAATAAAATTAATAGCGTAGTGAATCAAACTGCAAAAAGCGCAAGAAAAGAAAAGCTCCAAACTCGTTACATAGATGCACTACCAGATATCATTTCTACACTAGAATTTATAACTTCGAAATTCCCCGAAAACAAAATTATCGCTTGGGGTAGCTCATACTCAGCCGCACTCGTTTTACATGTAGCAGGAGAAAGTGATGATTTGATTGACGGCGTTTTGGCCTTTGCTCCTGGAGAATATTTTTCAAAGCAAGGAAAATCTGCCACCTGGATCAAAGATTCTGCTAGCAAAATAAAGATACCAGTTTTTATAACTTCTGCACGCAATGAAAAATCAAATTGGTCTGCAATTTTTGATGCTATTTCTACACAAGATAAAAGTGCTTTCATTCCAGACACCAAAGGCAATCATGGATCAAGAGCATTATGGGAAGAATTCGATGATCACGAAGTCTATTGGAACGCAGTAACTGAATTCCTAGAACAGCATTTCTTGAACTAGTTGACTAACATTTTACCAAAAGAAGTTCTGGATTTTTGGTTTTCAGATACTTCAAAAGAACGATGGTTTAATTCAACCAATGAATTTGATCTAATCATTAAATCTAAATTTGAAAACTTGTGGGAATCTGCCGCAGCTGGCGAGCTAGGCTATTGGAAAAATGATGCCGAGAGCGCTTTAGCACTCGTCATCGTATTAGATCAGTTTCCATTAAATATGTTTCGTGGGAAAACAAAAAGCTTTACAACAGAATCTGATGCAATTGAGGTAGCACATTATGCTATTACAAATAACTTTGATAAAAATTTAACAAAGATAAAATTACCCTTTCTCTATATGCCCTTGATGCATAGTGAGAATCTGAATGATCAAATCTTATCAGTAAAATTGTTTAAAAAAGCAAAACTTGAATCTAACTTGCGTTTCGCGGAACATCATCGGGAAATAATCAAGCAGTTTGGGCGCTTTCCTCATAGAAACATAATATTGGGCCGCACAAGTACGAACGAAGAATTAGAATATTTAGCCACTCCAAAAAGCATTTAAAGGGTAGCTACAATTGAACGTGAAAAATAAATGGATACTTAATTGGCGTGATTCATTAATGGCCAGCATCGTTGTGATTTCATTTGTATGTTTGTTTTTTCTTAAACCAATTCCGCAAGATTTAGCTTATCATCTATTTGCTGATAATCGAACTATACTGGGTATTAGTAATTTTTTTGATGTTGTTTCTAATTTACCATTTTTCTTTATTGGCTTTCTTGGAAGCCTAACCATAATCAAACACTGGGGAATCAGCCAGTCTTGGAGTTGGTTAATACTATTCTTAGCCGTACTACTCGTATCACTTGGTTCAGCTTACTACCACCTAAGTCCTGAAAATAAAACTCTCACTTGGGACCGCTTACCTATGGCTATAGCCTTCATGGCACTATTTGTAATCGTGCTGACAGATTATGTGAATATCAGCCTAGAAAAATGGTTGTTGCTTCCGATGTGCTTATTAGGTGTTTTCTCTGTCATCTATTGGCATATGACAGATGATCTTAGAATTTACGCTTGGGTACAATTTGTGTCCATGGCGTTGTTATTGATAATCATGTTTGTTTACAAACCGACATATTTACGAACTTCATACCTAGTTTTTGCTTTCTTCTTTTATATGCTGTCTAAAATTGCAGAATATTTTGATCAGCAATTTTTCGAATTTTTCGCACAATTAATAAGCGGACATACAATCAAGCACCTGCTTGCATCAATAGCAACCCTCTACTTCTATTTTTTGCTTAGGCACAGACTAAATCAATACATTGATTAACCATCATGCTACATTTATATACAATGTAGATATGAGGCATTCACATAAACATCCCACACCCAAAAACTATACGCTTGCGTTTGGAATTGGTACGGCACTGAATGTAATATTTGTTATTGTCGAGGCTATTATTGGTTTTTTATCAAATTCATTAGCCTTAATAGCAGATGCCGGACATAACTTAGGTGACGTACTCGCATTATTATTGTCTTGGGGAGCCACCTACTTGGCGCAGCGCAAACCAACGCGGACGAGGACCTATGGTTTGCGCAGGAGCACTATTCTTGCTGCGTTCGTGAGTAGTCTGATTTTACTTATGACCATGAGTATTGTAGCTTGGGAAGCAATTGGTCGATTTGCCGTACCGAGCGAAGTCAATTCAACGACTATTATCATCGTCGCTGTAATAGGTGTGGTCATTAATACGGTTACAGCTTCATTATTTTTTTCAAGCCAACATGAAGACTTAAATATAAGAGCTGCTTTTATTCACATGGCAGCTGATGCAGGTGTTTCACTCGGAGTCGTGATAGCCGGTATAGCGATCATGTTTACTGGCATTTTATGGATAGATCCAGCAATAAGCTTACTAATTGTTGTAATTATTGTGATCAGCACATGGGGTGTGTTTAGAGATTCATTCAATCTTGTAATGGACGGCGTTCCTAAAGAGATTAATATTGAAGAGGTTCGAGAATTTATATTGCGGCAAGATGGAATTAAAGAAATTCATGATTTACACATTTGGGCTATGAGTACAACACAAGTGGCGCTTACTGCGCACTTAGTGCGTGATACAGACTCAATTGATGATGAATTTGTACATCGATTGGGTGATGCGTTAAAAGAACGATTTGATATCATTCACCCTACGATACAAATCGAATCTGGCAAAAAAGCACACCTTTGCGGACAAGCACAGCACGACTCTATTTAATTAAACACATTCAATTTAAAAAAATGAAACAAATATTTTCTCTTCAATTTAGTCTTATTTTATTTCTAATACTAAGCATAAGCGCATGTGGGCTGACACCCATTAAAAAAGAAGCTACACGCAAAAGAGTTCACACCAAAGAACGACCAAGTTTAGAAGAGATTAGTGATGCAAAACCAAGCAAAGAGAGAATAATTAATAAAGCAAAAGAAGCTGTTAAAACTGTCGAACCAGGCTCAAAATTAATTTATTCCTCTAACCGTTCGGGCAACCTGGAGATTTGGATTTCTGATTTAGATGGCGAAAACCCTGTTCAACTTACAACAGATGATCGTTACGAAAGCAACTGGCCGAGAGTTTCGCCAGACCGTAATAAAGTATTATTTTATCGTGCACCAAAAGGTGCAAAAGAGAATGCCTATGATGAATTTTCACTTTGGCTATTGGATTTAAGTGATCAAAGTGTCCGCGAACTCATTCCAAAGGGACAATATGGGTGGTCCACACAAGGTGTTGCAGATTGGTCACCAGACGGATCAAAAATTATTATGGCTGCTTCTCAAACAAAAGGCCGTTGGCACATATATGTAACTGATGCAAATGGTAAAAATCCTAAACAAATATCAAAACGTGAAAGTTTATACCTTGACCCATCATGGTCCCCCGATGGTTCCAAAATTGTTTTTACTGCATTTCCAGAATCATATACAGGCACAAAATTAAATCGACTAGAAATTTTCATCGCTGATGCAAATGGAGAAAATGAAGAACGACTTACTTTTAATAAGCTTCGCGACCATGATCCTTATTGGTCGCCAAATGGTAAATGGGTTGCATATGAAACTGAGATACAACCTCTATATTGGCTGCTTGGCAAATGGGCCCTACGAATAACTGAAGTTAACAATGCTAAAACAAGAGAACTATTGAATGATGGTCACGTAAATACACTACCTAGATGGAGCCCTGATTCAAGTCAATTATACTTTCATCGCTTACGCTTTAGGAAAGATAAGAAATTTGGCATTTGGCGCATCGATATTGATGGCAATAACCTAGTTCAGATTAACACTAGCGAACGCTATAAAAACATACAGCCCGATATTTTCTAAAAGTTATTTAATTGCACAAATGCGTAATTTAGATAACTTGCAAAACTCACCCATACAAGATAAGGCAATAATAAAAACCCTGCTAAATGATCAATTTTATAAAATACAAGCGAGGTTATGAGTATCGCAAACCACAGAAATATAATTTCAATTAAGGCTAATTCAGGTCTGTGAATACCAAAAAATAAATACGACCAAAGAATGTTCAATCCAAGCTGTATAAAGAACAAGCCTAGCGCTAACAATACACCTTGATTACGCTTGCACCATACTCTCCATGCAGCAAACCCCATGAGAATAAATAAAACATTCCAAACAATTGGAAATATAATATTTGGCGGCGTTAAAGCAGGCTTTTCCATTTCCGCATACCATTCTCCAGGATTGAAAAATGACCCAGCAAAACCTATTAGCAGACATAGCGCAATCCAAAATAACAAGCTTACCCAATTTTTACTCATTTTTATGCTTTGGTTGGCTGCATTACAATCAACAATAATGGAATAATACTAAACGTTGCGAATAGCGACACCAGCATTGCTACACTGGTAAGTAAACCAAAATAAATTGAAGGTACAAAATTTGACAATACCAATACCACAAAACCTAGTGTGATAGTGATGGAGGTAAAGTATAGTGCTTTACCTACCGTGGTTTGAGAAGTATGTATTGCCTTGTAATTATCCCCTGTCTTTGCATATTCTTTCTTATAACGATGAATATAATGAATCGCATAATCAACACCAATACCTATTGTAATCGCTGCAATAGTGATAGTCATAATATCTAACGGTATACCAAATACTCCCATACAACCTAGAATAAACAAAGCGGTGAATATATTCGGCAATGTGCCAATAATCGCAAGTTTAAAGCTTCTAAATAGAATTATTAATGTTACCAATATTGCAATGAACACAGTGCCCAAAGTGAGTATTTGCGATCTAAACAAGCTCTGTAGCACATTGTTATATAAGACACTAATTCCTGTTAAACGAACTTTTTCTCCTTTCTTAACAAAATCTTCATTCAGATCTGCCTTTATCTTTTTTAATAGCTCATTACGTATTAGTGTGTGGTCTGAATCCTTTATTCGAGCAAGTATTCTAGCTTGACTACCATCACTAGAAATATAAGGCGAAATTAATACCTGCTTTATATTTTCTGGTACTTTTGAGTACACCAAAGACAGATGGAAATCTTCAAGTGGTTCCCCTTTATTTACCGTTCTAAATACTTCTTCAGTGCTAGACAGTGATAGCACCTTACCTACTTGCGGCAATTCTTCGAGATATTGATGTACTTTACGTATCTTCTTGATACCACTACGATTGTACCAATAACTTTTTGCTGTAAAATCATCTTGAGTTTCCTCTAACTCGCTTAAATAATCACCAAACTCTTCATCATCTAAATCACCTTCCTCTTCTTCTTGCACAGGGTCTGCTTCTAACATAACTTCCAATGGAACAGTTCCACCAAGATCTTGGTCAATAAGTTCCAATCCTTGATATATATCAGTCGATTTCTTAAAGTAATCAATAAAGCGATTCTCTACTGTAAGTTGACTTATACCGAGTATATTCAAAATAAACATTCCGACCAGAATCGTTAGCATTAGTTTTTTATACTTTAGAATCACCTCTAAAATTGTTTCTAGAAAATTAGCCGCTTTATCTTTTTCAAGTTCGCGAGATTTCGGCTTAATCAGCTTTATCAACACAGGTAATACTGTAAAGGTGAGCAAGAATGCACAAAACAAGCCCAGAATCATAATAAATCCAAACGTAATCACCGGATTGATATCGCTTACCACTAAAGACAAGAACGCGATCGCTGAGGTCAGCACCATATACGAACATGGTGTGATAATTTGGGAAATTGCACTCTTAATTTCAGTATCTACACTATCATTTTCATGTTTAGCCTGGATTTCCTGATAACGAATGATGACGTGTATCGACAGAGTGATCGAAAATATGATTAGCAATGCAACAAAGTTTGAGGAAATAATCGTGAGTTGAAAATCCAATAACGATGCCAGTCCTGCCACTAATAAAACATTAAGCACAGCGCAGATTAATGCCAAGAAAATCCATGCTGGTTTTCTAAAAAATATGAACAGTACGATCATCATAATTCCAAGGATTGCGATACCAAATGTACGAATATCTTGTACCACGTACTCTTTCATGTCGTTACCTATTAATGGCGCACCAGCAAGATAAAATGTTCCTTTCTGTTCTGCTTTACTTAAAATTTCTCTAACATCGAAAAGCACTTCCTTATAGCGTTGATTAATCACTTGACGTTCGGCAGAGACTTGGCTTCTTAACACATCTAACTCGCTAATTACTCGCTGGTCATTTTTATTTACCTCTAGTTGCCCAAGTAACTCATATCGATTTTCAATTAATTTGACCAGTGTTTGATTTTTTTCAATATCAACCTTGATCGCAGTTGTGCTTAAATCTTGACTAACTAAGTTGTCTACATAAATTGGACTGGTAGTGAATTCCTTCTCTGCTTTTTTAATATCTACATTTTCGCTGAGTAAATTTGCAAATGTCGTTTGCCCTGTTCTTTCATCTTCCTTAAGCTGCAATAAAAGAGGCACATTACTTAAAGCGGTAACTCCAGATACACCATTAATTTTTCTAAATTTATCTGATATAACTTCGATGAATGAAATGGTATCTTTTTCTAATAAAATTTTATTTGGCTTAAAACCAACGATAATGTATTCGTCAGTCCCATACTCTCTATGTACTTCACGATAGTATTTAAGATCGGGATCGCTCTCTAGCATTAGAGAGTCAGGTGACGCATCAATATTTAAATCACTGATATACATACTACTAGCTGCAACAAGAGCAAGCATAAATACCAATATTACTATTGGTTTACGAACAACAATTGATGTTATCGCATGAATTAATTGTGCCTAGTGGCATGCTGTCGAGTCACAAGGCTAGTCAG
>JBCCEI010000010.1:0-29623 GCA_039030355.1 Pseudomonadota bacterium
ACCGGCTTGTAGCAAAAACGGGTATTTTGGGGGTAGCGCCCGTAAGGGAATACCAAGGCGGAATATTTTCGACCAATATGCAGAGAGAATGTGCCGTATAATTCTCGGCCATGTTTGCACGGTGGTGTGCACGGTTGCTATTTGTTCAATCCTATTACTGGATAGACTGATCTACCCCCCATAAAATTATAACGATTATAAGCATACTGGAGTTAGCTGCGTGACTACTGTTCTATGGAAATCTTGTGTACACAAGCTTGAGTCTGAATTATCAGAACAACAACTAAATACCTGGATTCGGCCACTACATGCGATCGAAGAAAATAATCAACTTACCTTGTTGGCGCCAAACCGTTTTGTATTGGACTGGGTACAACAGAATTTTTTACCGCGTATTGATGAGCTTGTTACCAGTGCAGATACAGCACATACCGTAATACTCGAAATCGGCAGTAACGGGCGTGATGTACAAGCTGCAGCGACACAGCATGCTGAGAAGCTAAAAGCAGTCAGCTCCACCTCAGGAAAGCTACAAAATTTTAGCCATAACTTAAATCCAAATTTCACCTTTGATACCTTCGTTGAAGGCAAATCTAATCAGCTTCCCAAGGCTGCTGCGGTACAAGTCGCGAACCATCCTGGTGAAGCCTATAACCCCTTATTGATCTATGGTGGTGTGGGTCTAGGTAAAACGCATTTATTGCATGCAATTGGTAACCAAATGTTGGTACAAAACCCAAATGCGAAAATTTTATACTTACACTCTGAGCGTTTTGTTGCGGATATGGTTAAAGCGTTACAACACAATGCAATCAGTGAATTTAAACGATTTTATCGTACAGTTGATGCATTATTGATTGATGATATTCAGTTTTTTGCTGGAAAAGAGCGCTCACAAGAAGAATTTTTTCACACCTTTAACACCCTGCTTGAAGGCCAGCGCCAAGTCATTCTCACCTGCGATCGATATCCTAAGGAAGTTGAGGATTTACAAGAACGATTAAAGTCCCGCTTTGGCTGGGGTTTAACGCAGTCGATTGAGCCGCCTGAGCTGGAAACAAGAGTAGCAATCATGCAACGCAAAGCAGAATTGCTTAATGTGGAATTGCCTAGCGAAGTCGCCTTTTTCATCGGTAAACGCATACGCTCCAATATTCGCGAACTTGAGGGTGCGCTGCGGCGTGTAGTCGCAAACGCGCAATTTACCGGTTCTGCAATTACGCTAGATTTTGCTAAACAGGCCTTACATGATTTATTAGCACTGCAAGATAAATTAGTCACGATCGACAACATTCAAAAAACCGTTGCTGAATATTTCAAAATCCGTGTATCCGATTTACATTCCGCACGGCGCAGTCGCTCCATCACTCGACCACGGCAAATTGCAATGTCGCTTGCAAAGGAATTAACGAACCACAGTTTGCCGGAAATTGGCGATGCCTTTGGCGGACGTGACCACACTACGGTACTGCATGCGTGTCGTAAGATCGTTAGCTTGCGCGAGAGCGATACACGTATAAATGATGATTACATTAACTTGCTTAGAAGCCTGAGTAGCTAAGGTTTATTTATCTGTTGATTGCTTGTGTACAAAAGGTGATATAGTTTGTATAGCTATTCAGTTACTGATTTATACCTGAGCTATTCAGTATCAAAGATCAATTATTAAACTGCTTTTACCCAAGCAGTTCTTTTTCAAGATATTGAATATAAAGAGTTATTTATTGTTATCCACAGTAAAACAGGCGCTCTATAACAACTACAATATATATATAATATGCAGTTATCTATAAGCCGCGAAGACTTACTAAAGCCGTTACAACAAATTATTGGTGCAGTGGAGCGTAGACAGACCATGCCTGCACTAAGTAATTTACTTATACGAGGCAACGACCAAGGTTTATCAATCACCGCAACAGATCTGGAAGTTGAGTTAGTAGCAACGCTCGACACCACAATGGAAGATCTTGGTACTACAACGATCCCGGCTAGAAAATTGTTGGATATCTGCCGCTCCTTACCAGAAAACGCAAAAATTGCGATTAACTCCAGCAATGAAAAAGTAAAGGTCAGTTCTGGACGCAGTCGTTTCACACTAGCTACCTTACCCGCGGAAGACTTTCCCACCATTGATGATTTGGAGCTTGATCAAAACGTAGTGATTAACGAGGCGGAGCTTAAGGCACTAATTGATAAAACCGCGTTTGCGATGGCGCAACAGGACGTGCGTTATTACTTAAATGGCTTATTACTGGAAGTGGATGCTGAACAAATAAGAACCGTTGCAACTGACGGACACCGCCTGGCGCTTTCACAACTAGAACACAAATCTGATATTGATGGTTCAAGACAAATTATTTTGCCGCGCAAAGGCGTACAGGAATTACAGCGTTTGTTAAGCTCGGAGGACAATAAAATTACTGTTGCGCTTGGGAAGAACCACATGCGCGTGAATTTGAGTAACCTACAATTTACATCCAAGCTGATTGATGGCCGTTTTCCCGAATACCAACGCGTGTTACCAGATGAGTGCGATAATCGTGCAACCATTGATAAATTACTGTTTAAACAAGCACTTACTCGTGCATCTATCCTATCCAACGAGAAGTATAAAGGTATTCGCCTAATTCTGGATAACAACACGATGGTCATTCAGGCACACAACCCGGAACATGAAGAAGCCGAGGATGAAATTGAAATAGAGTATCAAGGCGATCGCTTGGAAGTTGGTTTTAATGTCGTATATCTATTAGATGTACTCAATGTGCTTGAGTCAGACAAAGTAGAAGTCATAATTCAGGATGCGAATAGCAGCGCATTGATCATCTCTCCAGAAAGTCAGGCTAACCGCTATGTCGTGATGCCCATGCGGCTCTAAACAGCACCCCACTGTTTATATTTTTACAAGCTTGTCTTGGCACTACATTCTCTTCTTGTTCAAAATCTAAGAATTCTTGAACATTTAGAGATCTCTTTAGCACAGGACGCCAATCTGTTTGTCGGCGAGAACGGTGCGGGTAAAACCAGCATATTAGAAGCCATCGATATCTTAAGTCGTGGCCGCTCTTTTCGTGAACGCCGCACCCAACCGTTATTAAGAAAAAACGCTCAAGGTTTAGTAGTCAGCTGTAAATTAAGAGAGGCAAATAGCAAAATTCAGCTAGGCATTCAAAAAACGGCTAAACTGACGACACTGCATCGCGATGGTGAAAGAGTCGCATCTATTTCAAGCCATGCCAGCAGTTTACCAGTGGTGAGCATGCACCCCGACTCTCATCAGTTAATTCAGGGAGGCGCAAAACAGCGCAGAAACTACCTGGATTGGTCGGCGTTTCACGTGAAACACACCTTTTTGCAAAATTGGCGCGATTACAATAAGTGTCTTCGACAACGTAATCAGGCTTTGCGAGATCAGTGTAGTGACAAAGAATTACAGGTGTGGACGCACGAGTTGAGCCAGAAGGCAATCAGCGTAGATCGTGAAAGATCGCTTATTTTCGAACAATTAAAGCCTATTTTCGAAGAATATAGCCGAAGATTGCTGCCAGAATGTGATGTTGCCATTAGCTATTTTCGAGGCTGGACATTAGAGCAAGACCTAGACAAAGCCTTAATGGAAGTGCACGCACAAGAGCGCCAGAAAAAAACAACTCGAATGGGTGCCCATCGAGCAAACTTAAAGATTACCCTTGACCAACAGGACGCTGCGGCAACCGCATCACGCGGCCAGCAAAAACTCATTGCTGCAAGTTTACTGCTAGCCCAGGTTGAGCACCTGCAACTACAGCAGGACAACAAGTGTATCGTGCTGTTAGATGACGTGCGTGCTGAGCTGGATCAGCAACACGCCAACGCGCTACTCAAAGCGCTTCAATCGCTGGGCTGCCAAGTGTTTATCACGGCGATTGAGGCGGAGCAGATCGATATAAGTGGCTGGCAAGATCGCAAGGTGTTTCACGTGAAACAGGGCGTCTGTGCTCAGCTTGAGTAAGACAAGAATCTCTCGTTAAAGCAAGGATTTGCAAGCTCTTGAGTACTAAGCTTGATATAATCCTCCGCTTAGATATTCAATGAAAAGTACTATGGCCGACGAGCAAAAAAAGACCGCTAAAAAAACCACAAAGCCTACTCAAGAAGCTTCTTACGACTCCACTAACATCAAGGTCCTAAAAGGAATGGAGGCGGTGCGTAAGCGTCCAGGAATGTATATCGGTGACACCGATGATGGCACGGGGTTGCACCATATGGTGTTTGAGGTGGTGGACAACTCAATTGATGAGGCGCTCGCAGGGCACTGTAGTGATATTCAAGTCATCATCCATACCGATGGTTCTGTATCTGTCTCAGATGATGGTCGAGGCATACCTGTCGATATGCACGAAGAGGAGAATCGCTCCGCAGCAGAAGTCATTATGACCGTGTTACATGCTGGCGGTAAGTTTGATGATAATTCATATAAAGTTTCCGGCGGTTTGCATGGTGTTGGTGTATCCGTTGTAAATGCGCTATCTGCAAAATTAATTCTATCTATCAATCGCACCGGGTTTAATCACACGCAGGAATATCATTTAGGCGAACCACAGCATCCGCTTAAAAAGGGTGATAAAACTGATAAAACCGGAACCACAATTCGTTTTTATCCAAGCTCGGAAATCTTCAGCGACACCGAGTTTCACTACGATATTTTAGCCAAACGATTACGCGAGTTATCCTTTTTAAACTCTGGCGTTTGCATCACGCTGAAAGATGAGCGATCCGAAAAAAGTGATAAATTTCAATATGATGGAGGTATCCGCGCCTTCGTTGAGCACCTCAATACAAAGAAAACACCGCTGCACGATACGGTGATTTATGTAGACACTGAACGTCAAGACATGGGTATCGAAGTTGCATTGCAGTGGAATGATTCTTACCAGGAAAATATTTTTTGTTTCACTAACAACATTCCACAACGAGACGGTGGAACGCACCTTGCTGGTTTGCGCGGCGCACTTACACGCTCACTCAATCAGTACATTGAAAAACAAGGTATCAGTAAAAAACATAAAATTAGTATGACAGGTGATGACGCACGTGAAGGCCTTACCGCAGTATTGTCAGTGAAGGTTCCCGACCCTAAGTTTTCTTCACAAACAAAAGACAAACTGGTTTCTTCAGAAGTGAAGGGTGTGGTGGACTCAGCACTATCCGAAGCATTGCAGGACTTTCTAATGGAAAGCCCCGCTGAGGCTAAGGCAATCGTAAATAAAATCGTTGAAGCAGCCATGGCGCGCGAAGCAGCGCGCAAAGCACGTGAAATGACACGACGAAAAGGTGCACTTGATGTTGCCGGCCTACCTGGCAAGTTGGCTGATTGCCAAGAAAAAGACCCTGCATTGAGTGAAATATTTCTAGTAGAGGGTGATTCAGCTGGCGGTTCAGCCAAACAGGCGCGCGATCGCCACACACAAGCCATCCTGCCGTTAAAAGGAAAAATTTTAAACGTTGAAAAAGCGCGTTTTGACAAGATGTTGTCCTCTGCCGAAGTTGGCACTTTGATTACCGCACTGGGCTGCGGTATCGGTAAAGAAGAATATGATCCGGAAAAACTACGTTATCACCGCATCATTATCATGACGGATGCTGATGTGGACGGTTCACACATACGCACTTTGTTGCTGACATTTTTCTATCGTCAAATGCCAGAGTTAATCGAACGTGGCCATGTTTATATTGGGCAACCACCGCTGTATAAAGTTAAAAAAGGCAAACAAGAAACCTACATCAAAGATGATGTAGAACTTAATGCACACCTCATGCAACAAGCATTAGATGGTGCGGGCTTACATGTAAATGCTAAGGCACCTGCAATTTCGGGTAATGCCTTAGAAGAGCTCAGTAAAAACCACTTCGTTGCGATGTCAACGATTCAAAGATTAAGCCGCACACACGAAAACGAAGTGATGTTGCAAATGTTACGCGCTCCCGCACCTGAAATAGAATCTACCGAGAAAAAAGCTGCACGAACTGCGATTAATAAGTGGTTTAACAAAATGGCAGAGCAACTAAATGAGAATACAACTGCAGGAACAAAATACACCGTAACCGAAAATTGGGATGACTCGCCAGGACATGCCACGATAGTGAAGTGGGTGCATGGATTAGCGAAAGATGATGTCTTTAATGAAGAGTTTTTTGTTTCCGCTGATTATAAATTGCTACGTAACTTTGCAAACCAACTCGACGGTTTGTTAGAAGAGGGTGCTTTTATACAACGTGGCGAACGTAAACTAGAAAGCCAAGATTTTATCGTCATGATGGCTTGGTTAATGGATGAAGCAAAACGCGGCCAAACTATTCAACGTTACAAAGGTTTAGGGGAAATGAACCCTGACCAACTTTGGGAGACCACGATGGATCCTGAAGTGCGCCGCATGATGCAAGTAAAAATTGAAGATGCGATTGCGGCAGATGAAGTATTTACGACTTTGATGGGCGATCAAGTAGAACCGCGTCGCGATTTTATTGAGCAAAATGCGCTGACAGCGACTAATATTGATGTTTAATAAGTTCTGTAAATTACACGCTGGTTTAATAACTTAGTCAGCATAACCTTCACACTAGTCAATGTTTTACTAGTGCATGCGGTTGAAAATGAACAAAATATCCCCATATTACTTAATGTGTAATTGAATTTTGATTTAAAAATTGGGCGCATCAATAAGGGAGCTGCACATGGGAATTGGGAGCATAATTTTTCTTGCCATCTTGGTCGCTGCCGTTGGCTACTTCATTGTTATTTATAATAACCTGGTTAATTTAAAGCATGCGGTAAGCAAAGCGTGGTCGAATATCGATGTGTTGTTGAAACAGCGCCACGATGAAATACCAAAGCTGGTAGAAGTCTGTAAGCAATATATGGGCTTTGAACAAGAGACGCTTACTAAAGTGATGGAAGCGCGATCTAGAGTTTCAAATGCACAACAGTCTGGAGATATGGGCGCATTGGGTTCGGCAGAAGGCATGTTACGTATGGGGCTGGGGAACTTGTTTGCGGTTGCAGAAGATTATCCAGAACTAAAAGCAAACGAAACGTTTAAACATTTACAAGAAAGAATTTCTGGCCTGGAAAATTCTATTGCAGACCGCCGTGAATTTTATAATGAAAGTGTAAACCGCAATAATGTTCGAATCGAACAATTTCCAGATATCATTGTTGCGCGCGCTATGACCTTTAAGGCATTTGATTTGCTTGAATTTGCTGAAGGTGAAACACAAGATGTTGATGTAAAGGCCCTGTTTACCTAATTGCTATTCGAGCTGTAATCTATAATTTCTCTGTATCTAAAATGAATCACTTTAGTCAAGGTGATTGGTTTTTATTAACGATCCTAATACTCTCCGCAGGATTTTGTTTGTATGTTGCGTTGCGCATGTTTCATCGCGCACGTTTGATAGAAGATATGCCTACGTCCAAAATACGTTCTTGCCCACAAGGTTATGTTGAGCTTTATGGCACTGCAAAATGGATGGATGGCCCAGAAATTAAAGCACCACTGAGCGGGCTGCCCTGTATATGGTATTCATTTGTCGTTGAAGAGTATGCACAACACGCAAAACAAAAGTGGCGGCATGTAAATAGTGGTGTGAGTGATGAATTATTTTTGTTGGAAGACTACACAGGCACTTGTTTAATTGATCCAGACGGTGCAGAAGTTACTCCAAGTTCAAAAAGCACCTGGTATGGAAAAGAGCGCTTAGGCCCGGCAATTCATACATCGCCTTTAGACGTGTTGTCGCGTTCTGTTTTTCAGTCAGGACAACGGTATCGTTATACCGAAAATCGTCTTGATGTGTATGAATCACTTTATGCGATTGGTGAATTTTGTTCTATTGGAACCGATTATCGCCAAGACATTAAAGATGCTGAAATGGCGCACTTGCGTAATTTAAAACAGGATAAAGAAAAACTTTCAAAATATGATCTGAATCAGGATGGACAAATCGATGCAGATGAATGGGAACAAGCCAGACAAGATGCAAAACAGGCCGCAATAGAAGAACAGCTTGCAAAACCACTAGCCAAGCGGACACACATATTGCGTAAACCACAAACTAAAAAATATCAGCCGTTTTTACTGTCAGCAAAGACCGAAACGCATATGTCACGAAGGAATCGACTTTATTCAATTGCGCTGAGTTGTTTATTTGTTGCGCTAATTGCAGCAATCTTTTTAAAAATTACCGGCCTATATTAGAACGCTTAAAATTAGTCGCATCAATCAGGCATAATGCTTGCCTATGATTAAATCTAAATTATTCGTAATCTTTTTTCTATTGTTTAGTGCTTGCGCAGCATTAGCACAAGAGTTTGCCTATGTAACCGACTCATTAAAGTTACGTTTATACACTGAAGCCTCTGATAGTAGTGAAGTAATACTTGCAATAGAAAGTGGCGACTCAGTTGAGGTGATTGAAAAACTAAACGCATTTAGCAGAGTGATTACGAATGACGGCACAGAAGGTTGGGTTAAGTCCGCATTTTTAGTTGAGGACCCACCTGAAAAGCTATTGTATTACGCGGTTAGTGAGCAAAATAAACAACTTCAAGCTGAAATAGAAACGCTAAAGAACACGCCGCAAAAGGAAGAAGCGGTTTCAAATGATAAAGAATACGAAGAACAGATAGTACAACTTCAAGCTGCATTATCTGAACAACAACAAATCAATCAAAGTTTGCAGCAACAATTAACTGAAATGAGCAAAAGCATCGGTACTAATATTCCCGTGTCATCCACTTCTCAAATACCATCAGCGCCCAACAGAATCGAAAATACCAAATGGTTTTTTTCAGCAATCGCAATAGGTATTTTGTTTGTTGGCTTCTTATTGGGCCACCAGTTTTCAACGCGGCGTATGCGTAAACGTCTGCACGGATTTATTCTTAAATAAACCATGAAAATTGCTTCCTGGAACGTGAATTCCTTGCGGGTGCGTTTGCCGCAAGTTTTGGAGTGGCTGCAAGATAATCCAGTAGATGTCCTAGCATTGCAGGAAACAAAAATGGTTGATGAAGAATTCCCTGTAGATGACATTCAACAAGCCGGCTACCAAGTACAATTTTCTGGCCAGAAAACTTACAACGGAGTTGCAATCCTTTCGAACCAGGAAAGCACGGATATCGTGAAAGACATCCCTTGTTTAGATGACCCGCAGCGCAGAATACTCGCTGCAACCGTGGATGATGTGCGTGTGCTCAATTTATATGTGGTAAATGGTAAAGAGGTCGGCTCGGATAAATATGACTATAAGCTCGATTGGCTTAAAAAAGTCACTGCTTTTATTGAACAAGATATAAAGAAATATCCAAACTATGTGGTGCTGGGCGATTTCAATATCGCACCTGAAGATGAAGATGTGCATGACCCGGTAGCTTGGAATGGAAAAATTCTCTGCAGTGACAAAGAGCGCAAGGCACTACAAAACATATTGGACTTGGGGTTTGCAGATAGCTTTAGATTGTTCGACCAAGAAGAAAATACATTCAGTTGGTGGGACTACCGCGGCGGCGGATTCCCTCGAAATCTTGGTTTGCGCATCGATTTGATTCTTGCCAGCTCGGCAATGGAAGGTAATTGCGCTTATAGCGTGGTCGATAAAGCACCTAGAAGTAATGAGCGACCATCAGACCATGCTCCGGTTATTGCAGAGTTCATGTAGCGAAATGTTGCGATCTTCTTGAAAATAGGCAGTTTCTGTAAGGAAAGAAATCTCACTCAATACAACATGGTCTTTCATGCTACGGGTTATTTTGACGCATCTGTTTTCTGACAATGATGCAAAAACGCCACCTAATTTCTAAAGCACGAGTTTGTTCATCAAAAAGTAGCATTTACATAATGCAGAATTCGCACTTGGCATCTTTGCACAGTTAGGACAAACTTCGTGCTACCAATCTACATACGTGAGGTGTTAAAAAATGCGCAACATTATGGTGATTAATTCTAAAGGTGGTTCAGGAAAGTCCACCGTGGCGACCAACTTAGCTTCGTACTTTGCTTCGCAAAACAAAAAAGTTGTCATGATGGATTATGACCCACAAGGCAGCACCATGGCCTGGCTTGCTGCTCGATCATCTGCTCGGCCACCTATTCAAGGCATTGCGGCCCATAAGAAAAGCCCAAAACGCCCCAGTAGAAACACGGATTTTGTCATCCACGATGCGCCTGCAGGCAAGCATGGTGGTGAATTGAGCAAAATGCTAAACAAAGCGCAATCAATTATTATCCCCGTGCTGCCATCACCCATCGATATGCGTGCGGTGGTTGATTTTATTGCTGAAATTAAAAAGACAGCACCCGTGCAAAAGAAGAAAGCTAAATTGGCTTTGGTTGCAAATCGTTCGCGTGATTACACCAATATTTATTGGGAGTTAGATGATTTACTGAGTAAGCAGCGTATTCCATTTTTAACCATGCTGCGTGATAGCCAAAATTACATTAAAGCGGCAGAGCGTGGTTTGGGAATTTTTGAAATGGCACCTGCCGCAACTGAGCTTGACCGCGAAATGTGGGAGCCCATCATAAAATGGGTGAAAAGCAGGCGTAGTAGGCCGTAGACTTTACACAGAGGCAAGCATTGATTGCCAAACTTTCTTTATGGAGTTTAACAAGAGAGTACATCTGTGAGTCTGTTTTTAAAATCACGAATATCATTATTAATATGTGCAAGCTGCATGTGTTTGTTCGTGCATAACATGGTAATGGCATCTCAAGACTTAAGTCTTTATGACAAAGCTGATTATGTCATCGTTAAAAAAACTGAACGTAAGCTTTATCTTTATCGTGGCGCTGAGATATTAAAAACCTATCGTGTTGCACTGGGCAAACAACCCGATGGCCACAAAGAACGTGAAGGTGATTCTCGTACACCTGAGGGTCGTTATATTTTGGATTGGCGTAACCCAAATAGTAAGTTTTACCGCTCTATTCATATTTCGTATCCAGACAAATCAGATTACCGAGATGCACGTGAACGCGGTGACGTACCAGGTGGCGCAATCATGATTCATGGCCAACCTAGTAACTGGGTTGAGAAAACGAAACTTTTATTTAATCAAGATGATTGGACCGAAGGATGCATTGCAGTTCAAGATCATGAAATGGATGAAATTTGGAATGCGGTGGATGATGGTACACCGATTGAGATTATTCCCTAATTTTGCCCCGCATACTTTAAGCTAACTTACAGGAAGCGCATTTTCCGTTCCCAACATTAAAATAGATTCTGGATTATTAGAGTTTATGGAGACTTGGACCTCAGGAAAGATCGAATTTGATTCCCTTATAAATGTTGCAAATGTTACCGTTTCGCCAGCTGAAAATTTATCCCATGCTTCTTGTTTAGAAGGTTCAACTAATAAAAAAATATAATTCGCAACTAGTAGACGTCCATCAAGTAACCTAATTTTCACATCTGGCATATCCATTGCAATACCATTTGAATCTTCTTGCCCTAATTCAATATTTCGAATGCTTCCTGACCAGACCACTTTGTTTCCAGCGAATTCATTCGTTAAGTGAACATCGTCCATGCTTTCAGAAAAACGTTGTGCAACAGCTTCAACAAATTTTTCCCAATCGGTTTGCCACAGCTTCATTTTAAATTTGTGCTAATAAGTTATATAGAGTTATGGCTGCTTATGGCTATAAGCGGACATAGGCATAGCTATTAAAATCCGAACAACACGACTTACTTTAACTTTTAATAATTGAATTAACTCTGGTTGCATACGGTCATAATTATCAGGAATATTTAAGCACACTAATCGTTTACTTTTTAGGAGTCCCTTGTACTTTTTTGAGACTTTATTTCTATGACTTTTTTCCATTACAAAGACTATATCTGCCCACTCTATCAAGTCACCTGAAATGGGTGTTTCTGAATCATTATTTGTGCCGCAACCGATAGCTTCGATGCCTTCAAATTCAGAAAATACTTTTTCTGCTGTTGGACTTCGTAATTTATTCTCACTACAAACAAATAGTAGTTTTTTCATCTAACAATACACCAAGAAAATGCCCCTCTTTGTGTCGTTAGTGGACAAATGTAAAGTATGTACTGAGACTCCCACCCTATACTAAATTTTTTTGTTTAACTTTAATCGGTTTTATTATCCATGCTGGACTTCATATTCGCAGATCTATGCGCTCACAATTCTGTGCTCACTAGAATAATGATTATTTAGTAAATACTTTTTTAAGTAAATCCGTTGTTCGTGCAACAGGGTTGGTACGTATTTTTGCTTCTTCCACTGCAAGATAATGAAAAATTCCATCCATACCTTTCTCCACAACATAACTACTTAAATCGGACTGTACGTCTGGCACTAATGGAAGTTTTTTATATTGCCCAATTGCATTGTCATAGCTTTTAATTGCACCTGCTTCGGACAAACTGTCATTTACGATAGGCGTAAATTCTTCGACTAGATCAGGCGTCATTTTGGATTGGAAGTAACGCGTCGCAGCATCGTTTTCGCCCGCAAGAATATTGCGCGCATCATCCAACGTCATCGCTTGTATCGCATTTAAAAATAGTTCTTTTGCTCTAGGTGTTGCTATTTCTGCTGCGCGATTGAGTCTGGTTTCTAAGTCATCCAACATTCCACTCATACCAACTTTTTCTAATGTGGATTGCACTTTTTTTAGGCTGCTGGGTAAAGGGATATGAATGTTTGGATCGGCATTAAAGCCCCCTTCGGTACCCAGCTGCTTCACGACTAAATTTGAACTAACTTCTAACGCTTCTTTTAAACCAGACGCAATTTCGCCATCAGTTAGATTGCTTGCCTCTCCAGAAGAAACGCCAGAATCCTCTAAAAATTCTTTGGCTTTATCAAACCATCCAGCTTGTAATGAGCCTGCGAGTAAAAATATAAATAACGTAATGGCTGTTAGTTTTATTTTCATACGCCCCTCCCAAAGAACGATGGTTTAAATATTGGACGCATTTGAACTAGCTTTGTTCAATTGCGTCTTGTTCTTGATTATGCCTATACCAAAGATAGATCGATAACAAAATCGCAGGAACACCAAGTATTGCTGCATAGATAAAAAAGTCGATATAGCCATATGAATCAACTACTTTACCTGAAAAACCACCGATTAGTTTTGGAAAAAATACCATCAGTGAACTAAATAGCGCGTATTGCGTAGCGGTATACGCGCGGTTAGTGAGACTTGAAAGATAGGCAATGAAACTAGTTCCAGCTATGCCACCGCTTAAGTTGTCAGCGCTTATAACGATCACTAGAGGAAGCATTTTTGGTTCTTGGGTTGCTAACCAGGCAAAAATCAAATTTGTTACTGCAACCAGTAACGCAGAAATTATCAGCATGCGCATTACACCATAACGCATGACTAAGACACCACCTAAAAGTGCGCCAACGATAGTGATGACCAAGCCAAATGTTTTTGATGCCCATGCAATTTGGTGCTCGGTGTATTGCATATCAGCATAGAACGGACCAGCCATAACACCCATTGCAATGTCACTCATACGAAATACACTGATAAACGTTAAAATGATTAATGCAGCCGCTGCCCCATTGCGTGCAAAGAAATCTACAAAAGGACACACGACTGCACCAAGTAACCATGCCACTGGTTTGCGTATTGCATAAGGTAAGTGTGCAGAGCCCTGCAGAAAATCAATTACACGTTGTTCGGTTTTCCAAGTATCTTGGGTAATGCGTTTTTCAGGTTCTTTTATAATAAAAGTAGTAATGACACCCATAAACATGGCGCATCCCATTGCGGCATAAGCGATGTTCCATGAATAACTTCCTGCAATAAAAAACGCGCCTGCACCTGCTAATAACATCCCCATGCGATAACCAAGTTGATATGTTCCAGCCATAGCCCCTTGTTGTTTAACTGGTACCGATTCAATTCGCCAAGCATCAATACTGATATCTTGTGTTGCAGAAGAAAATGCGACGAATAGGGCACACCAAACCAGAATATTTAAATCTGCTGTTGGGTCGGTAGCAGCAATGGCCCACAAACCCAACACCACTCCAAATTGTGCAAGCAACATCCAACTCCTGCGTTGCCCAAACAAATTCCCCAATAGGGGAATTTTTAAGCGATCTACAAAGGGTGCCCAAACAAATTTAAAACCATAAAGTAGTGCAACCCAGGAGATGTATCCTATTGTTGTGCGATCTATTCCTTCTTTTCGCAGCCAATAAGATAATGTCCCAAATACCAGAAGCAAAGGTAAGCCAGCTGAAAAACCAAGAAATAGCATGGCAAGCACTTTTTTTTCTTTGTATACACTTAGTGCCTCTAACCAAGTGACTTTTTCTGTTTGTGTGCTCAAATTTTCAATTCGTAATCAATGATTAAAGGTGCGTGATCGGAAAAACGTTCATCTTTATAAATGCGTTCTTTTATTGCCTTGTTTATCAGTTTTGGTGATGCGATATGGTAATCAATTCGCCACCCCACGTTTTTTGCCCAAGCCTGGCCGCGATTTGACCACCAAGTATATTGATCTTCTTTTTGATTTAGTTCGCGAAAAATATCAATGTAGCCCATTTTATCAAATAAGTGATCTAGCCAAGCTCGTTCTTCAGGCAGAAAGCCTGAATTTTTCTTGTTACCGCGCCAGTTTTTTAAATCCACTTCTTTGTGTGCGATATTCCAATCACCACAAATAATGTAATCTTTGCGACGACGTTTCAGGTTTTTCAAATGTTGCAGAAAAGTATCCATAAAGCGAAATTTTGCTTCTTGACGTTCATCACTTGAAGAACCTGATGGCGCATATAGAGAAACAATCGCTAATTTATCAAACTGTATTTCAAGATAACGACCTTCGTTATCAAATTCTTCATCGCCATATTTTCGAATTACTTTATTTGGTTTATGTTTACTGAAGACCGCAACTCCGCTGTAGCCTTTTTTTAAGGCATCAACATAATAACTATGAAATCCTTTAGGAAAGAAAATGGGGTCTTCTTCAAGCTGGTGAATTTGCGCTTTCGTTTCTTGCACACACACTACATCTGCTTTTTGTTTGCCCAACCACTCAAAAAACCCTTTTCGTGCCGCTGCGCGTATGCCATTAACATTTACGGTGATGATACGAATACTCAAAACGAATTGACCCAATTACTGTGGCTTTTTTAGTACACTAGCAAAGATTAGTTAATAAAAGTATCCAGACGAAAAATTCATGAAAAATAGTACTCGTTTTATTAAGTTTGCAGTTGAACATGGTGTATTGCAATTTGGCGAGTTCACATTGAAGTCTGGCCGTGTCAGCCCTTACTTTTTTAATGCAGGATTATTTAACGATGGTAAAGCACTGGATCAACTGAGTGGATTTTATGCGCAAGCCATTGTCGATGCTAAGCTCGAATTTGATATGCTATTTGGACCTGCTTACAAAGGTATTCCGCTTGTTGCGGCGGTTGCGATGAATCTTTCTCGTGATCACGGTAAAAATTATCCGTATGCATTTAACCGAAAAGAGATAAAAAGCTATGGAGACGGCGGACAGATTGTGGGTGCAACACTAAATGGGAAGATCTTGATCATTGATGATGTAATTACTGCAGGTACCGCAATCAATGAGGCAGCAGACATCATTATGCAATCTTCAGCACAAGCATTTGGTGTAGTGATTGCATTTGATCGTCAGGAAATAGGGCAGGAAAAAGATCGTTCAGCAGTGCAACAAGTCGAGCAAGATCTAAATATGAACGTCATTTCGGTTGCCACTGCGAGCGAACTACTTGACTACGCTGAGTCGAATAATATGTATAGCGACCATTTAGCGAGTATGAAAAGCTACTTAGAAGCATACCAAACTAAAACCATATAATTTTCATGGTTATATTGGGCTGGCCCTCTAGCCCAATATCAGCACGGTTTTACATGACGAGTGAGCAAAGATTAGCGATTAAAATTGTATTTTACTCTCTCAGGTTTATAAATTTGGTAGTAAAATTGCGATTAGAAAATGCACGGGTATAACACCATATAACTGTATGACTGCTATAAAGAAACTCATATTTTTGTTAATTCTCACATCACTGTTTTCAGTGTGTATTGCCAAAGCCGAATTCTATCGCTGGGTCGATAGCGAAGGCACCATTCATTATAGTGATAGTTTACCTCCTACTGAATCACAAAAAGAACAGGATCTATTGAATGATCATGGTCGTGTTGTAAAAAATATTCCAGCTCCAAAAACCCTTGGAGAGATTGAAGAAGAAAAACGTCTAGCAAAAATTGCTGAAGAAAAACGCAAAAAAATTGAACAGGCTGAGCACCGCGATCGCGTTTTGATGGCCATGTATCTTACCGTTGAAGACATAGAATTAGTAAGAGATGAAAGAATTGAAACTGTAGAATCGGCAATAAAAATAACCGAACGACGTAAAAATAAATTTACTAAAAAACTTCAAGAATTGGACGTATCAGAACAGAAAATTCGTGCAAATGGAACTGATACTCCACCATGGCTAATAAAAAGCCGTAAACATTATCAAGAGCAGCTTGCAAATGTTGAAGATATCTTAGAGATTAAACTAAAAGAAAAGTTAAAAATCAAAAAACGTTTTGCAGGTGATATCAACCGCTACTTGGAGCTAAAAGAGCCTGAACTAGCGGCTGAGTAAGGTTCCCACGCCTTGATCAGTAAATAATTCTAATAGAACTGCATGTTGTACACGCCCATCAATTATATGTGCTGTGTTCACTCCATTTGAAATTGCATCCCATGCACAATTCACCTTTGGCAACATACCATCAGTGATGATGTTGTTTTCAATTAGCTGCTTAATATCGTCTTGATTGAGCCCTGTTAAGAGATGGTCGCCATTTTTTACGCCTACTGTGTTCGTTAACAGAATTAACTTTTCTGCATTCAATGCGCTAGCTATACTCCCCGCGACAATATCAGCGTTAATATTTAGTGATTCATTATCATTACCAGCACCTATCGGTGCAATGACAGGTATTAAGCTGGCTGATTGTAAGTGCACTAACGACTCAGGATTCACATTTGTAATTTCTCCAACATGACCTAATTCTTCTGACATACGTTCTGCAGTAATTAGTTTATCTACTTTTCCTGAAAGCCCGGCTGCAGCGCCACCATGATGTGTAATTAGCTCAACAATTTCCTTATTCACAACATTACACAGAATATTTTCCACGGTAGCCATGGTTGCATCATCTGTGACACGCATGCCGTTGATAAATCGACTTTGTTTGCCTAATTTTTCTAGACTTTGCCCAATTTGTGGACCACCACCATGCACCACGACAGGATTGATGCCAACATGTTTTAGCAACACCATGTCGCGTGCAAAACTGCTTTTTAAATCTTCATCAACCATCGCATTACCACCATATTTGATTACGATAGTTTTTCCAGAAAACTTTTGTATATAGGGCAATGCCTCTATTAATACTCTGGCGATTGTTTCTGCACTACTAGGATTCATGTGATTGAATTAAAACCTAAAAAGGAAGTTGTATATCTGACTGAGCAATAGTCATTTGTTGTCGGAAATCATTTTTAATTTCTTCTATGTCGGCCTCGCTATCAGCTTCAAAGCGAATTACGAGTGATGGTGTCGTATTTGAAGCACGTACTAAACCCCAGCCCTTATCATAATCTGCACGTATACCATCAATTGTTGTGATGCTTGCATTGGGTAGATCAACAATATCAGCAAATATTTTCATGAAGGCGTGCTGGGCGCCATCCTCATCGAAGTGCACGTTTAGTTCAGGCGTGCTCAATGAGTTAGGCAGGCTCGCAAATAATGCACTGCTAGAATCATTTTGCTTTGTAAAGATCTCAAGTAATCGTGCCGCACTATAAAGTGCATCATCAAAGCCATACCAACGCTCCTTAAAAAAGACATGGCCACTCATTTCACCGGCAAGTTCTGCGCCTGTATCTGCCATTTTATTTTTAATAAATGAATGACCTGTTTTCCACATTATTGGTTCACCACCAGCTTCTTCAATTACTTTGCCCAAGTTCCTTGATGACTTAACATCATAAATAATTTTTGCACCAGGTTTTCTTGATAAGACATCACGCGCATATAACATCATTTGTCGATCTGCCCAAAGCACCTCGCCTTCATTATCAACAACTCCAACACGGTCGCCATCGCCATCAAAGGCAAGCCCCAAATCCAAATTATTTTCTAATACACAATTAATCAGGTCGGTTAAGTTTTTAGCATCACTGGGGTTAGGGTGATGGTTTGGAAAGTTTCCATCAACATCACAATAAAGTGTGTGTAATTCACAACCCAATTGTTTAAATAAACTAATCGCAGTTGGCCCAGCTACACCGTTACCACAATCAATCGCAATGCGTGGATTACGTGTAAGCTTTACATCAGTAACTATTCTGGAAATATAATTAGCAGATAAATTTTGCTTAGCGATGCTCCCAGTGGCGGTTTGCAGTTGCTCGTTAACAATACATTGATAGATTGCTTGGATGTCATCACCATGTAGTGTCTTACCATCCATGACCATTTTCAATCCATTGTATTCGGGTGGATTATGACTACCTGTTACCATCACGCCAGCACCAGTACTGAATTCATATGTTGCATAATACAAAACTGGTGTGGGCACCTCACCAATATCAATGACTTCACAACCACTGGCCTGTAGACCCTGGCTCAAATTTTCGCTTAGTTGTTCACTTGATATTCTTCCGTCTCTCGCTACGATCACTTTTTTACTGTTTGGGTAAAGAGAGCCAAGTGCTTGGCCTATTAACTTTACTACCTCTGGCCTAAGTGCTGTTTCAACCACACCGCGTATGTCATATGCACGAAAAATATGTGGATCAATATTCATTTGATATTAGATTTGTGTTTTTGAAGATTTAGTGAAACTAGCAAAATTTAACTACTACCTGTGTGGCCAAAACCACCTTCACCACGATCTGTTGCGGTAAATTCATTTACAATTTCAAACTCGGTTTGAACGATTGGCACTATCACCAGTTGCGCGATGCGATCACCAATGTTGATACCAAATTCTTTATCAGCGCGGTTCCAAAGTGAAACCATCAATGGACCTTGATAGTCAGAATCGATTAAACCTACTAAATTGCCTAATACAATCCCGTGTTTATGTCCTAATCCAGAACGTGGCAATATCGTTGCGGCAAGAGTTGGGTCCTGGATATAAATAGAAATGCCTGTTGGGATTAGTACGGTTTCTCCAGGTGCAATGATGATATTCGCATCTATACAGGCACGTAAATCCATGCCGGCAGACCCCTGGGTAGCATACGTAGGTAGTGGAATTTCCTTGCCGATGCGGCTATCGAGTATTTTGACTTCTGTCTTTCGCGTTTTTGAGGATTGTGACATTGCTTCTCTTATATGTGCTCGCGTAACGTTCTGCGATCAGGCTAATGAGCCTACGCGCAATTTTTGTTTTTGTATCACGCTCTAACGAGCAATGTCCACCTGCCCAATAAATCTCCAGTGCATTTTCTGCGCTATCAAATCCAATTGATTGATCCGAGACATCATTTCCGGCAATCATATCCAACCTCTTTCTTTCTAATTTTTGCAATGCGTATTTTTCAAGCTCACGTGTTTCAGCAGCAAAGCCTACTGCAAAAGGTTTTTCATCGAGTTTGGCTACTTCCATAATAATGTCAGGGTTTCGTACGAGTTCCACGGAAAGATCATCATGTAATTTTTTAATTTTTTCTGGCTGCTTACTTACGGGCCGGTAATCTGCCACTGCTGCACAGCTTATGAATATTTGTTGATCTTTAATACTCGTTTGTACCGCCTCAAACATATCTTGCGCTGTAGAGATAGAAACGAACTCAATTCCTTTTGGTGCTTGTATTGCAACTGGGCCTGAAATGAGTTGCACTTTGGCTCCGGCATCGTACGCGGCTTCGGCAAGCGCGTAACCCATTTTCCCGGAGCTGCGATTACTAATAAAACGTACAGGGTCAATCGGTTCTTGTGTTGGCCCAGCAGTGATCATAACGTTGATACCTGTTAGTTCGCCTGTATTAAATAAATTACTTAGAGACAGCAATAACTGATGAGGTTCAAACATACGCCCCTCACCAACATCGCCACACGCTTGCGAACCGGCAGCAGGACCAAAAAATAATAAACCACGATTTTCTAAAATTTCGACATTATCTTGCGTTGCACGATTTGACCACATGGCCTGGTTCATTGCAGGAGCAAGAGCGATTGGCGCTTGTGTAGCTAAGCATGTTGTACTTAATAAATCATCAGCACCACCATGTGCGAGTTTTGTAATCGTATTTGCACTCGCAGGAGCAATAAGAATTGCATCTGCCCATCGCGCTAATTCGATATGGTCCATTCCGTTTGTAGCTTCAGAGTGTTCAAATTCATCACTAAGCACTTGGTTTCCAGACAATGCTTGAAATGTAAGCGGAGTAACAAATTCTTTAGCCGCACGAGTCATCACAACACGTACATTTGCATGTGCTCGGACTAATTCACGAACTAATTCTGCACTTTTGTAGGCAGCAATTCCGCCGCTGATTCCTAGTAATATATTTTTATTTGCTAAAGACATAAAAATGAGTCTACCAAAGAAGGCTCTATAGATGGTTTAATTATGTGTACATTGGCTGGGGATTTTTGTCCTTTGGTCAACTATTTCAAGGGTATATATGAAAAGAACAATAATATGAGAGGTAATTATGGCAATTTCAGATTGGCCAGAAGGTGAGAGACCACGTGAGCGATTATTAGAACAAGGTGCAGAAGCGCTATCAGATGCAGAGTTATTAGCCATTTTTTTGCGTTCAGGTGTTAAAGGAAAATCAGCTGTAGACTTGGCTCGCGATCTGCTCAAGCAATTTGGTGGTTTAAGGCAATTACTGGATGCCGACTTAGCAACATTCACACAAGCAAAAGGTTTGGGTTCGGCAAAGTATACTCAGTTACAGGCTTGTCTTGAAATGTCGCGCAGGTTTTTGCTTGAAAACATTGAGCGTGATGGACCATTGTCAAATCCAAATGAAGCCAAACAGTATTTACTTATTAAAATGCGTGATTATGCGAAAGAAGTTTTTGCCTGTTTGTTTTTAGATACTAAAACTTGCGTGATTGAATTTGAAGAATTGTTTGTTGGAAGTTTGCAAAGTGCTGAAGTGCACCCACGAGAGGTGTTAAAGCAGGCATTACAATATAATGCATATGCAATAATTCTTGTACACAATCATCCTTCAGGTGATACCACCCCTAGCCAAGCTGATATTGAAATTACACATACACTTCGTGATGCACTGGCATTAATAGATATTAAAGTTTTAGATCACTTAATAGTTGGCAATGATGTAATTTCATTAGCAGAACTAGGTCATCTGTAATCTAATATTTAGCGCACACAAAAAAGCCCACACTTTTTAACATGTAGGCTTTTTTAAATGGAATTGTAATTTATTTTTTCAAATTGTCTCGAATTTCACGGAGCAATACTACTTCTTCAGGTGGAGCTGCCGGCTTCTCTTCTTCTTTTTTCTTCATACTATTAACAGCCTTAATAATCATAAAAATTACAAAAGAAATAATTAAAAAGTTGATAAAAGCTTGAATAAAAGCGCCGTATCCAAATTTTGCTGCATTCTCACCCTCGCCTAGTGCTATGGCGAGATGACTAAAGTCAACACCACCTGTTAATAGTCCAATAATTGGCATGATAAGGTCATCAACCATTGAACCGACCACCGCGGTAACTGCTGCACCAATGATGATACCGGTTGCCATATCCATCATGCTGCCTTTAGAGACAAATTCTTTAAATTCGCTGATCATTCCCATGTCAATCCTCCTGGTCTTGTTATTGTTATATGCGAGTGCACTCTAAATAGGCAATTAAGTAATTGCAAGTTTCAATAAATGTTGTCCTATTTTTTAATATTTAATTGATTGTAATCAACTATTTAGGTTTTTGGTTAAGTGCTTCAACCAATTTTTCGATATGTTTTTTAGTGTGATTTGAACAGAAGGTCACTCTAAGCCGTGCTGAACCGTCCGGAACCGTTGGTGGACGAATGGCAGGTACAAGAATAAGATTTTCTAATAAGGCGCTGCTTAGTTTCATAGAGTTGTCTGATGCCCCGACAATTATTGGTTGTATTGGCGTTTGTGAGTTTGTGAGATTGATGTCCATTTGCTCGCAGCAGTTGCGAAAGTAGTCCACTAACTCTTGTAGTTTTGTTCTTCTCCAAGGTTCCTCTTGAATGATATGTAAACTTATACGTGCTGCCTCCGCTATCGCTGGTGGTAGCGCAGTAGTGTAAATATAACTATGAGCACGCTGAATTAACCATTCAATGGTTTCTTGTTTCGCAGCAACAAACGCACCAAAAGTTCCAAAGGCTTTGCCTAAGGTGCCTATTAATATTGTTTTATCATCTAATAAACCCTCAGTGCTGCCTTTACCATGTGCACCTAATACACCAACTCCATGCGCATCATCAATAATGAGTTGAGACTTATTTTTTGCAGCGATATCTTGAAGCTGAGTGATGGGTGCAACAGTGCCATCCATACTAAATACGCCATCAGATAAAATTAATCTACTGCTTTTATCAGAACTACTAAGCAAGCTTTTCAAATGATTCAGATCCTGATGCGCAAATCGTTTTAAGTTAGCTCGAGATTGAATTGCTGCATCATTCAATGATGCATGGTTTAGTTTATCCAAAAATAATTCACTGTCTCGTGTAGCTAGCGCGCTGACTGTACCTAGGTTTGCCATGTAACCTGTAGAAAATAATAAAACTTTTTCACAGCCTAAAAAATTAGCAAGTTCATCTTCAAGTGCAGCATGGTATTTATGATGGCCAGTAACTAAATGTGATGCGCCTGAGCCAACACCATATTTTTCAACTGCATCAAGAAATGCTTGTTTTACTTTCTCATGGTTGGCCAAACCAAGGTAATCATTGCTGCAAAATGACAGTACCTTCTTACCATCAATTGTGGGTTCAATTTCCTGAGAAGAGGATAAAATTCGGCGTGAACGAAAAAGATTTTTTGCATTCAGCCTGTCTAGCTTCATTGCTAGATCTTTCATTTTTAAATTAATTAATGCTTGCGTTTTGTTGTGTAGTTGAATTTATTTGATCTGCTTGGATACCAAGCTTGTTAAATAAATTTTGATCTCGAATGGTAGCAGGGTTTTTTGCAGTTAATAATGTTTCACCATAAAAAATGGAATTTGCGCCAGCAAAAAAGCACAAAGCCTGTGTTTGCTCATTCATATCTTCGCGCCCAGCGGATAATCGCACATAGGTTTTAGGCATTAGAATTCGCGCAATCGCTATAGTGCGTATAAACTCAAAGGGATCTAATTTTTCAATTCCATCCAGTGGTGTACCTTTAATTTGAATAAGCATATTAATGGGCACAGATTCAGGTTGATGAGGTAAATTAGCCAATTGCAATAATAAGCCTGCGCGGTCTTCGCGCGATTCGCCCATTCCCAAGATGCCACCACTACAAACATTTATTCCCGCGTTGCGGACATGCTCAAGTGTATCTAAGCGGTCTTGATATGTACGTGTGGTAATGACATTTCCATAATATTCAGGTGATGTATCTAAATTATGGTTGTAATAATCTAGACCGGCTTGTTGTAGACGTTGTGCTTGTGGTTTAGTCAACATACCAATGGTTACACAGCTTTCTAGCCCTAAGTTTTTTACTACCTCTACCATTTTTGTGATTTGCTCTAAATTTTTATCAGAGGGATTACGCCATGCTGCACCCATACAGAATCTTGAGGCGCCATTTTCTTTAGCTGCCTCGGCATGTTCACGTACTTCTTCAAGAGAAAGTAAACGTTCTTTTTCAATGTTTGTATCGTAATGACCGCTTTGTGGACAATAAGCACAATCTTCAGAACAAGCCCCTGTTTTTACTGAAAGCAATGTGCTGACTTGCACTTTATTCGGGTCATGATGCTCGCGAAAAATTCGATGTGCCTTATAAAGCAGGTCGTTAAAAGGCAGTCTATAGAAATCCAAAACTTCTTGTTTGTTCCAGTCAGTGCGGATGATTTCGTTTCGCATATTTTTAATGTTTATAATAGTAAATGCGTAAGCAAGTCTAATCTTTTGCAGTGGAGTGTCAATAACAGTATGGGGGAAATTAATGATATTCAGTGCTGGCCTCAAAAAAGCAAGCAATTATATTGGTGAATTAATTTACCCAAAGCTTTGCTTGCATTGTGGAGCAGAGGGAGAACATGATATGGACTTGTGCTTGCGCTGTTATGAAAACCTGTCTTGGATCAAATTTGCATGTCAAAGGTGCGCACTACAGTTAAAAAATGACAATGCAAAAATATGCGGTGCGTGTAGTAAGCGAAAATTAAGTTTCGAGCAAGCAATCGCCCCGTTTCTATTTGAAGGATTTATTCGTGAGGCAATTTATAAATTTAAATTTAACCAAAAACTTAATCTGGGCAAACTACTTGCCCAACTCCTATTGCGTCATATTGATACAAAAGATGTTGAAATTCCAGATGTCATCGTTCCTGTACCACTGCATAAAAATCGCTTGCGAAAGCGTGGTTATAACCAAGCACTTGAGATTGCACGAATTATTACTAAAAAGTTAGATTGTGAGCTTTCTTATAAAAGTGTTTTTAGAAATCGAGATACCAGTACACAGATGGAGCTGCCTGCAAAACATCGCCATAAAAATGTTATGGGCGCTTTTTCAATAAAAAAAGAGGCCTGTGAATTAAATAACAAGCATGTTTGCATCATTGATGATGTCATGACAACAGGCAATACAGTGAATGAAGTCGCTAAATGTTTACGTAACGCTGGAGCTAAAAGAGTTGATGTATGGTGTGTCGCACGTGTAGCTTAAGGGTTTTACTATTAACATAAGGATGATTTATCAATTGGAAAGTTTATGCATAGGGTTGAATTATTTTTAGAAGTGCATTGATCATCAATATCAGTAAATATTGTTTGCGAAAAAAAATCAGCTAACTCACCACGCTCTACTAGCTGGCCAAGGAAAAGATGATTAATGTTTTCATCTGCAATATTAATTTCGAGCAATTTGCTGGACGTAAACATTGCTATGATTTTTGCATACAGTCGATCGCGTGGCTCTCTTGTTGAATAAGCCATCAGCACTTGTGAACATTGCTTTTTTCGAACTGTTTGCCAGGTAGTGAATAATCTTTGTAAGAATTTAATTGGGTGGCTTTTAGTGTGGAAGCGCCCACCTATGCTCACTGCGATCTCAGCTTCTAACTCACAGCCTGCAATTATTGCTGGATAACTTCCAGCACTATAACCAACTGTGCGGACCTGCTCATAATTTTTGGTTAATGGTAATTTCACTAACCATTCAATTGTTTCATTTACATTCTTTCCAAGATATGGAACACCTTGTAGATATTTTTCATTCAATGGTTCAGTAATGACTAATAAATCATATTTGTTTGCATTCATATGTTGAAGCAATACGGCATTTGGCATGCCCATGTTACGCGCCCCAGCAGCAGTGAAGCATATCAGCAATGTTTTGTGAGCCAAAGATTTATGTGAGGTGTAATGCCTAACTGTTGGCGCCATTCTTTTACAGATAAATGGCTCTGCCTTTTTTTCTTCATCGTTATACATTGTATTTTTCATTGATTGCAACCACTGCTTCAAGGCTGAATGAAATTTTTTATCAACTTCTGATGATAGTAATTGTTGAGAATGATAACTCTCGTACAAGTTTTCTACTTCAAGGGGCGTTAATCTATTTTCTAGTGTTGCCAGAGTTTTATTCAACTGAGCTACAGTTTGGCAAAAACTAAATATTCGTCTGCACAAATTTACAATATGAAATTGGGATTTATCAAAACATGTAGCACGTGTAGGGCTCCTAATTATTGTATGCGTTTGTTGTTTTGCTTCGAAATGCTCTTGAGTGGACAAAACCCGTGCTACTAAATTACCTAGGTAGCGAAACTGTGCAAGTTCATGAGGAGTGATTATCGTGTTAAAACTTACTTCCAATGCTACAAGAAGATCCATTCGCGCTAATGAGTCCAGTTTGAACTTTCGAAGCTTGATATCCGTATCTCCATTAATAAAAGCCGTAATCATGGCAGGTTTTACGTGATCAGTAGCATGATCAGCCAATATTTGAATGATGGTTTCACGGACATCATCACTTTTAGTACAAAGGTGTAGTGCATTTTTTCTAGAAATTTTTCCAGAGGAATTTCTCGGGATTTCGTCAACGATGGCGAACTGTCGTGGGCAACGTATTCCTGCTTTTTTTTTCATAAACTTTTTCAACGCAGGCAAGTCGGGCTTAATACTTTTATCAAATACAACCAGAGCTATGGGAATATTGTTGTGCTGTGAAGATGTTTTTGGCAATACTGCTGCATCGGCTATACCTGAAAAGCTCTGCAGCTGTGATTCAATATCCTGCGGATAAATATTAATGCTATTAAAGGTAAACATATCGTCGGATCTGCCAGACAGATGTATACGTTGTTGATCGTCTAGGTAACCAATATCTCCTGTATAGAACCATTCATTTTCAAGGCGGGACGAAGTTAATTCGGCATTACCTAAATACTCTCGAAACATTCCTTCACAGCGAATAGCAATTTCCCCATTTTCACCATTAACTTGATCAGATCTATCTGTCGTAACAATGCGTGCTTCTATACCCGGTAGTGCACGCCCAACGCTATTTTGATCATCTATATCATCCGGATCTGTAAATGAAATCGCACCTGTTTCAGTTGTGCCATAACCTGCTTGTATATTTTGAGTAAAATTTTCTCGAAGCTGCTCTCGAAGAAAGGCATGCACATGCGAACCACCGAGTTTCAGCCGGATTTTCGATAAAGAGTTTATATTTGATAACCCAAGCAATTCCTGTGCCTGAAATGCGGATACATGTAGCACATTAGCTTCGAGAGACAAAAAATCTTCCACAAGCGTTTCATGATTGTTCTCAATGAAAATGTTTGTTGCACCCATTGCTAGGCAATACAATCTGTGTCGCTTAACAAAGTTATGGTCAATTGATGCCAAACAAACAAATCGTTCTTGGCTTGAATTGATGTGTCGATGTGCTTGTGAAACAAGATCAATATCTTGATGAACTACGATTTTGGGATCACCCGTTGTTCCAGATGTTGAGAAAAGTAATTTAGCAAAATGATTTTCAGGTGTTGTTTCAGATGACTCGTAGTTGGGTTTTAACAAGTCAATAACATTTTCTGCATTAACAATATCTGTCACACCACAACGTGTCGAAATAGCTTTTTGTACTTCTTGCTCTTCATGTGATGGAACTGTAAATGAAGTGGTACCAATCGAGATTGCAGCTAGTGTCAAAACAAGGTGTTCAATATCATCAGAACATTTGATTCCGATTACAGAATCACGAGACATTCCATTTTGTCTTAATAAAGATGCTTGTGTTTGCACAAGCTTTAGAAGTTGAAGATAGGATATCTTCAATTTTGAAGAGATTATCGCATCGTGCTTAGGGTTAGTTTTTGAGTAATATACAAGACGCCCTATCAAGGACTTGGGCAATTGATCACTAATGCTAATATTAGCGGCTACCATCACCTGGAAATTTTAAACAGCACATGAAGCGGCTCATTAAGCAGTGGTAAAAAAAAATCATTATCTAATTCTACAAGTTCTGGTGTGACTGTTAATTCCTTAATATCTGGCATGTTGCTAAAGCCTGCTTGTTTCAAACATTCAAAATAATTACTAAATGTTTTATGCACACACTGAACATGCAAAGGCTCACCGCTACGTTTCCATATTTCTCCCTCAAATTTTTGATTAACATCAGAAAAATAGTTTTTTTCAGCAGAGGAAAAATAAAAAGGTGCTTGCTTCCCAGTTCGAATAAACGGAAAAAAAGGATGAGGTACTGTAAAAATAAATTGTCCTTGTGGCTTGAGCGCTTCATATACCATTGAGAATACATGTTGCATTTCATCAACATTTAAATAGTTAAATAGAAATACAGCAATACAAATGTCAAAATGACGATCAGGCGTGAAGTTCACAATATTATCAGCACGATATTCAATGCCATACTGGTCCTTCTCTTCCTGTGCTTGTGCGGCTTCTATCATTTGAGATGATAGATCGACGCCTAAATAATCCCCAGCGCCTAGTCGTTTTAACTCACGTGCGCAATATCCTTCACCACAGCCAATATCAAGTACAGAATGTGAATTTAACTTTCCACATGCTTCGAATACAAATGGACGTGCTGTAAAATCTGACAAAGAACTTGGTGATAAGCGTAACCACTTGTTTGCATTGTCGTTGTAGACTTTTTTGGTATCCAATTAAAGCTACTTTTCAAGCATTTAGAGTTGATGTTGCAGAAAAATTTTGTGCGCGTTCCAGCATGTTGTCCCAAAACATCGATCGCAACTTGATGGCCATAGTGACACCGTATTCAATTTGTTCGCACGAATTATTGTCATTACCCAAATCTTTAGCAATTGATAACAACTGTGCAGCATGTTCTTCATCGCATTCACTATGTAAATCAAAAAATACTCGTTGCGTTAAAGTTAAATTGCTGTGGGTTTCAAGTCCTAAAAGTATTTGGTTATAAATTTTAGAAACAATTAGTTCAGTGCCAATACCAATAGCACCCACACCCACATATTCATTCATTTCACAAAGATGTAAAAAATGATGGCTCCAAACAAGGCCCGGACTGTTTTCTGGAATAGTTTCGCTGTTATTAGAATCGACACCAAGCGCTTCTTGAAAACGAGAATATAACTGAGTGTGTGATTGTTTTTTAATGCTCGCCAAGACATCAGGCGGTAAGTCGATATCCTGAATATGGCCTTCTTCTTCGGCTAAATTTGATTCCAGAATTTTTCTATGTTCACTACTACTTAAATTTCCAATAACTGCGGATAAGTAGCTAATGAATTGTGTATTGTATAAACCATATTGAAGTGCAAAATCTTTGAATGCGTAGTTAATATCTGGGAAGTTACCATCACCTAATGCTTGTAAATACGGGTGGTTAACTGCAGTAGAATTAAATACTTCATCACTTAAGCGATTGATGAAAGTTGTAGCCTGAGAATGTTCATTCTTCATATCTTTCACCAAGTGTATCCATTCGTTCAAACAATGCAGTTTTTAATGATTCCAACTCGACCAGACAACTAATTGGTATCACCAATTATTTTTACAGCAAATATACATTACAGTTTTATTGGCTATATCTAATTAAACATTTACTTCCAATGTAGAAGAATAATTATGCTCTATTTGCCTAATCCCTGCCACAGGGTTAATCATAATTACATTCGGCAGTGAACCTGTCAGGTTATTTACTGATTATGTAATGGGTAAAAATTCCTAAAAATACTAGCATGCCAAAATAATTGTTATTTAAAAAGGCTTCTAAGCAGCGGTCTGGCAAGCGATGTTTTATGAGTAATTGTTGATAAATAAAACACAAACTGGCTACCGTAAGACCAACATAGTATACCCACCCTAATTCAGCGCGTATTCCCACTAACAC
>JBCCEI010000011.1:0-27493 GCA_039030355.1 Pseudomonadota bacterium
AATAGCGATATCCAGCATCGCCAACTCTGGCGCGGCAACAAATAATGTCTTAACCCCATTGCTGGTTTGCCATTGTTCTATATTCGGTGCAGCAATTACGCTACTGCCAAATAAGTATAGAATTAAATACAACAACGTTTTTTTTATTTTCATAATCATTCTTTTTAAACATTACTCGTTAATTTGTGCTTGCTGATTTTTTGCAGACTGAGGATCTATTGGCTGTAGCAAAGCAACTGTTAGCCCATCTTCAACTAAATATTTTTGTGCCACTTGCTGAACTTGCTCTGCGGTGATCGCATTAATACGTTCGTTATATTCTCCGATTAATTTCCAACTCAATCCCACGGTTTCTAAACTTCCAATTACCGTTGCCTGCCGTTGAATAGAATCTTGTTGATACACTTCATTGGCGATTACTTGTGCTTTGACACGTTTGAGTTCCTTTTCACTGACAAGATTTTCCTGTACATCTCTAATTTCTGCATACAGCGCTTGTTCGGCTTCTTCGATGGTGTGATCTTCCGCAGGCGTAGCATCAAAAAGAAATAGGGTCGGATAACGAGAAAATATGTTATAGCCCGCGCCTGCGCCTGATACGAGTTCTTTTTCACGCACCAATCGTTTGCTTAAACGTGCACTGCGTCCACCATCTAATACACTTGCCAGCACAGATAGCGCATACGGCTCCCATTCTTCTTTTGCAGTTGCCAACGAGGGTGCTTTGTAACCAAGCATAAGATAAGGCAATTTAGCCACGGCTTTTACATTAACGCGCTTAGGTCCGGTTTGTGGATGTTCTAGTCGCGGTTTGCTGGGTTTGACGGGGCGACCCGGTAAGCCAGCATAATATTGTTCCGCCATAGTAAAGACCGTATCAGGATCAACATCACCCACTACCACCAAGGTCGCATTATTCGGTGTGTACCAGCGCTGATACCAATCTTCTAAATCGGCCAATTCAAGATTGTCTAAATCATTCATCCAACCAATGATTGGATGATGATAGGGGTTGTTGATAAATGCAGTCGAGTAGAGTTGTTCGTAAACGCGCGCATTTGGATTATCGTCTGTGCGTAAACGACGTTCTTCTTTTACAACCTCAAGCTCGCTTTTAAATTCTTCTTCATCAAGTATCAGGTTCAACATGCGATCGGACTCAAGTTCAAAACTGACTTCCAAATGTTGTTTGCCCATAAGCTGATAATACGCAGTATAGTCACGCCCGGTAAAAGCATTATCGCGCGCACCAATCTTTGCTACTGTGGATGAAAATGTACCGGAGGGATATTTCTCTGTACCTTTGAACATCATATGCTCCAATACATGTGAAACACCTGTGATACCGCTATGTTCTTGTGCAGAACCGACTTGATACCATACCTGTGCAATAACGACTGGCGCACGATGGTCTTCCTTAACAATCACCTTCATTCCATTAGCAAAAGTTTTTTCATGTATTTTTAATACTTGATCAGAAATGATCTCGCTTGCTGTATTGCCAGTCTCAGCAGTGATAGTTGTGTTATTGGAGATATTTGCACAAGCCACCATTCCCAGCAGCATTAATGGTAAAAATATTATTGGCTTCATTTGTTACGTGTGAATCTACTTGATGTTAGGATTAGCACCGCTTTATGCAGCTATATAGCTTTAGACCATACTATAAAAATTCGTTCAAAATCTATGACTGAGTTTGCTTTATGACCGACACTGGAGTTTTTCAACGTTTACGCAGCGGCTTATCTAAAACCAGTGATGCGCTCACCGAAGGCCTTGCAACAGCTGTGCTTGGCAAAAAAGAACTTGACGATGATCTCATCACAGAAATTGAAGACAGACTAGTGATGGCTGACGTTGGCATTGAAACGACAAATAAGATTATTACTCACTTAAGCGAGCGTATCAGTCGTACTGAGCTTTCAAATATCGACGTACTATACGATGCATTACAAAAGAGTATTGCGGAAATTTTATTGCCCTGTAATAAACCTCTTATCATGTCACGTGCACGACCATTTGCAATTTTGGTAGTGGGTGTAAATGGCGCGGGCAAGACCACTACCATTGGCAAGATTGCACAACGTTTGGTGGAGTATCGTCAATCTGTGATGCTGGCAGCAGGTGATACATTTCGAGCTGCAGCAGTTGAACAATTACAAGAATGGGGCAAGCGAATTAATGCCCCAGTCATTGCCCAAAAAAGCGGCGCTGATAGTGCTGCCGTAGTATTTGATGCTTATCAATCTGCCAAAGCACGCGATGTCAATGTTTTCATTGCCGACACTGCAGGGCGATTACACACTCAACAGAATTTAATGCAAGAATTACAAAAAATTAAACGCGCGTTACAAAAATTAGATTCGGATGCACCACACGAAGTACTCCTCGTATTGGAAGGAGGCACTGGACAAAATGCAATTAACCAAGCAATTGAGTTTAATCAATCATTGGGTGTTACCGGTTTAGCAATAACCAAATTAGATGGCAGCGCGAAAGGTGGTATCGTTCTCGCTATTGCAGATAAATTACAACTACCAATTCGTTACATAGGTGTAGGCGAAGCGGTGGAGGACTTACGAGTATTTAATGCCCACCAATATGCAGGCGCATTACTTGGGCGCGAGCCAATAACCGCTGAGATTACCTAACATTATTTGTAGATAAGTAACATGATCGAGCTGCAAAATGTAACCAAACGCTATCCCGGTAATCGAGAGGCACTCTCGCATCTTAATTTAACTATTGAACAAGGTGAGATGGCATTTTTAACCGGTCCATCTGGCGCTGGCAAAAGTACACTACTGAAACTTATTGCTGCAATTGAAAAGCCAACCCGCGGCCAAGTTTTTATTAATCGAAAAAACATTACCCGTATTCCTAAACGTAAAGTGCCGGCATTGCGCAGACATATGGGGGTAGTGTTTCAGGACCATCACTTACTACATGATCGAAATGTATTTGACAATGTATCTTTACCATTACAGATTGCGGGTTTCGCTCAAGTGGATATCAATCGTCGTGTACGTGCGGCACTCGATAAAGTTGATCTTCTCGATAAAGAAAAGATGATGCCCATCACCCTATCCGGTGGTGAGCAACAACGCGTTGGCATTGCACGTGCTGTAGTACACAAGCCCGCAATTCTGCTTGCAGATGAACCCACAGGAAATCTAGACCCAGAGCTTTCTGCAGAAATTATGCGTTTATTTAGTGATTTTAATCAGGTTGGTGTCACCGTATTAATTGCCAGTCATGATTTGGATTTAATCACAAGAATGCAAAAGCGAATTATTCGATTACGTGCTGGAGAATGCATAGACTCACAAAGCGTTAATAGCCCTCAAGATTTCGAAATTATCAATTAGCATGGCGAAAACACGTCACCAACAGCCATTGTCTAGGCCAAAATTAAAAACACGTACGCGTGCGTATATGCGCGATCATGCACGCGTTTTATTATTTAGCTTAGGAAAGCTTTATCGCACACCTTTCGCCACAGTGATGACAATACTCATGATAGCGGTAGCACTTGCGCTTCCGGCTTGTTTATATGTACTACTGAGTAACTTACAAACCGTGACGCAAAAGTGGAATGATGCCGGACAGATTAGTATTTTTCTAAATGAAAACACAAGCGAGCAACAAATTACGCAATTACATAAAAAACTACGTGATCACAAAGAAATTGAGCGCGTTGATTTTATTTCTGCCAAGGAGGCCTTGAAAGAATTTAAACAACGTAGTGGATTTGGTGAATTGCTAGAAGGATTGCCAAATAATCCTTTGCCACCAACCTTAATCATAACACCTATCGAAGCTGCGAAAGATAGTGAGCATTTGCAGAAATTAAAAACACAATTTATCTCTTTGCCGCAGGTGGAGCAAGTTCACGTAGACATGCAATGGTTGCAACGCTTGCGATCCATCACTGCCATTATTCGTCATGCCATATTTGCCATCGGCATTATGCTGGGGCTTTCTGTGTTATTGGTCGTTGGGAACAGTATACGCTTGGATATTGAAAATCGTCGTGAAGAAATTGAGGTTACAAAGTTAATTGGTGCAACCGATCGATTCATTCGCAGACCATTTTTATACGGCGGCATGTGGTACGGCTTGCTTGGTGGTGTACTAGCACTGATTCTGGTGATTATTGTATTGCTTGTGATACGACAGCCGGCACAAGAGTTGGTGAGTCTTTACAATAGTGATTTCAAACTAATATTGCCCAGCTTAATACAAAGCCTGCTACTAGTTTTAACGAGTATTTTTTTGGGACTAGTTGGATCTTGGTTGGCCGTCAATCGGCGTATCAGCAAAATTCAACCGAGTTGATGTAACAATGCTAAATTTAACTTACTATCTCGCAGATTTTTTACCATTCATGCTCTAGATTAGACACGGACAGTCGCCAATTTATTGCATCCGCTGTATCAAAAATTAGTTCGCGCTCCATTGTGTGATTCGCATTAACCATGGTATCGCTACCGGCTACCGCTAATCGTTTTCGAATGTACGGCAAACCTCTTTGGATCCAATGATCAATCGTAGGTTGGTCAACACCAAAAATGTGTGCGAGATCGGATTTGCTTACTTGTACGCCGGGCATTTATTTATATTTATAAAACGTCGTCTTAAAATTGTATTGGTATATGTTTTTAGGCGTATTCGTAATAGATAAAATCTAAATTTTGACCGACAGAAGGATAGCAACTCCAGGGTTATATCAATTCTGAGAAGACCTCTTTTTGATCCGTTTGAAGAGGTTGCTCTGCGCCCGTGTGTGAATAAAGATACTGTTTCAAAAATTTGAAACAAGCGGCTACCGGGTGAAGCGCACATAGGAAGCGACGTAATAACCAATTGAGATGTCTAGTCATTTTGCGAGCGAAATAAGACGAAATTTTTCTAACTAATCCAATGAAAAATACTCACTTGAAAAGCTTGTCCGGGACATAAAAAATCTCAACTCCATAGTCCAAATCACATACTTTTATTAAGGATATTAAACAATAATTTGATTTTTTGCCGTCTAAATTGAACGTTTTAGCCGGTTAGCACTCTAATCGCAAGAGTGCTAAAATTACACTCAAGAATCAGTAATGATCCAACTAAATGGGTATTCGCTTTTATGACTAATAAGATGCAGCCATTACAGACCCATCTCAGCGTATCTACGGCTAACCTAGATAGCTATGTGGCGTCTGCCTATCAAATTCCAGTGTTAGATGCTGAACAAGAACATGCCTTGGCAATACGCTTATTTGATCATAATGACTTGGACGCTGCACGAACTCTCATACTTCATCACTTGAGATTTGTAGTGCAAGTTGCTCGTGGCTACAACGGCTATGGCTTACCTCTAGCGGATCTAATTCAGGAAGGCAATGTTGGTTTAATGAAAGCAGTAAAAAAATTCAATCCACATAAAGGCGTTCGTCTTGTTTCATTTGCTGTGCATTGGGTACGTGCAGAAATTCATGAATTTGTTTTACGTAACTGGCGCATTGTTAAAATTGCAACGACCAAAGCGCAACGTAAATTATTTTTTAATTTACGTAGTAGTAAAAAGAAGCTTGCCTGGCTAAGCCAGGAAGAAGTTGAAAACGTAGCTCAAGAATTAGGTGTGAAACCCGCTGATGTACTAGAGATGGAAAAACGTTTAAGTAATCCTGACCTAGGTTTTGACTTACCGGATCATGCAGATGAAGATGATGGTGCAGCAAGTTATGTACCTGCAGCATATTTATCGAACGACGTTGCATCACCTGAAGATCAGCTTGAGCAAAACGATTGGCAAGAACATCAAAATCAACAGCTGCAACACGCATTACAAGATCTGGATGAACGTAGCCGTGACATCATTACGAAAAGGTGGTTAGCTGAGAAAAAAACAACCTTGCAAGATTTAGCCTATAAATACCAAGTCTCAGCTGAGCGTGTGCGTCAGTTAGAAAATAATGCTATTAAAAAGCTTAAAGCTGCTGTAATCCCAGCTTAAGTTTAATCAGACTCTATTTCCCGTCGAGCGTAATAGATAAGCGTTACTACACTCAAAAGTAGTAGCGCAGCACCACCGTTATGCATCACAGCTACACTGATGGGCAAATGCAACACAATATTTGAAATTCCCAAAGCAATTTGCACAACCAATAGCACAAGACTTACTCCGGCAATCTGACGTAAATTGTTTGAATTATGTTTGCTAGTAATAATACGCAGCAATAACAATAACCAAAATAATCCTACTACGATTGCGAATAGACGGTGGCTCAAATGAATTGCGGTTCGCGCTGGGTTATCCAAAACACCAAATTCATAGTTCTGGCCCAAACCGCGCCAAAACACAAACCCTTCCTCAAAGTCAGTTTCCGGCCACCATTCCCCCTGACAAGTAGGAAAATCAGGGCAAGCTAAAGCAGCATAGTTGGCGCTCGTCCAACCTCCCAATGAAATTTGTATAACTAATAACACTAAACCAGTCACTAACCATGAGGTAGATTTTGTAGGCCCATTCGTTGAATTTAAATCAGTAGAATTTTTCGTGCGTAATGCCAGCCACCACAGCAAGGATAGAATACATAAGCCACCCAAAAGATGCCCCATCACAACAACGGGTTTTAACAACAATGTTACCGTCCACATCCCTAGAATGCCTTGAAAGATTACTAATGCAACTAAGATAAGTGGCAACCAAAAAGGCTGATTGGCTTTTTTACGATTAACGATCGCTAAAATAGCTAATAAGACAATTAATAACCCCAAACCTTCAGCCAAATAACGATGGATCATTTCTTTCCAAGCTTTACCTGTCTCAACAGCTCGTTCTGGAAACGCTTGGTTGGCTTGATCTATTTCTTCAGCAGATTCGGGCACTCCAATCAAATAGCCATAACAACCAGGCCAATCTGGACAACCCAGACCGGCGTGAGATAAGCGTGTATACGCACCCATGAGAATAACTACAAGGGTTAAGCCACATGCACAGAGCACTAAGGTGCGAAACAATTTCATTTCTAATACCTAAATATTAGTTAGCCAATTTTTGAAACTTTCAGCAATCTTTTTAAATCTTTTTTCATGCCTTTTGAGGTTGCATCTTTTGTATAACGCATCATTAGATTACCAAGTGGATCAATTAAATAAATATGATTCTTTTCAAGCTTATAACTTGATAGTGCATCGTGCACATCAACACTATTGAACCAGCTAATATGCATATGTGAATAGTTCTTAAGAATCTCGTTGATTTTTTGTTTGTTATTATTGTTATCGATACCAATGAATTTGCGTGCTACTCGTTGACTATCTCGCCCTAATGTTAAACGTACTTGGCGCATTTTAAACAAACTTGCCTCACAATATAAATCACATATCTCTTCACCAATGTAAAGCAGCGTCCATTTATCCATGAACGTTTTTTTGTCCCAAGTCTCACCGTTTTTATTAATTATTTTAAAATCATCCAGTGGCAAAACAGGTAGTACGAGTGTGCCATGATTTTGGGTGTGTGAGTTTAGCCAAGTATTTGGCACGAAAAATAACCATGTAGCATAAAGTAATGGTCCAAAGAAAACTGAAAATATCAAAATTAAATAGACTCTGCTTTTAGTTTTACTTTTCATTATTTATATATTTGTTTTTGTTGATCTAGGCATATGAAGCACAATAAATATCACCAGGACCACAAGTGCCATAGCAAACCACTGAAATGCATAACCAAGGCTACGATTTTTGGTAGCAGCAACAACTGTCCACTTGGCCGTATAAGTGTCAGTCTGGCCGGCATCCATGCGCAACGTTAATGGCATTAAGTCTTGCCCAAATCTATTGGATAATAGTTCAAAATCAATAAATTGAATTAAGCGCGGCCAATTCTTTGTAGAGTCAATTTCACCAATGCTAAATGCTTTACCATAGGGAACATAGACAGTGCCCAGCAAGGTGCGTAGATTTTCTTCAACTTCTATATTCGGCAAATTCTCCCTAGGTCCCTTTAGAGGTATCCAGCCACGGTCAACCAAAACCACATAATTGCTATCAACTAATTTAAAGGGAGTAAGAATATTGAAACCAACTTGATGATCTAAATATCGGTTATCCAGTACAAACTGTTTGCCAGAGATAAACTTTCCTTGTACGCGAATACGCTGGTGACGCAGACTTACCGGATCAGATATAGGAAAACTAAAAGCTTGCGGTTGACTATCTTTACGAGCTTGCATTTCTTGCTGAATTTGTTTTTTCTCTTCAGCACGTTGCAACTGCCAAACACCCAAGCTAGAAAATAGAAATACACACGCAAGCATAGCAGTAAGCACTTGCCAAGAAGGTTTCCGCCAATGTTTATTTTCTGTCACAATAAGTAAACCATAAATAAGCGAATTTTTTCTGTGAAAATTATAATCATTGTAATGTTTATCATTATCCTAATTAGTTTAGGTGCAGCGCTATACTATTTAGTACAAGATAAAGGTACAACAAAACGTACTGTAAATGCATTGACGGTACGAATAACGGTTTCAATATCCATTATCCTATTACTGATAATTGGATATTACTCTGGACTAATACAGCCTCATGGTCTAGGAGGTTAAATCAATTTAAACAAAAAACGCCGCAAATGCGGCGTTTTTTTCCGTCGTTCACTCTAGCTTTTACAGCACATAAACAAAGATAAATAATCCTAGCCAGACTACATCCACAAAGTGCCAATACCATGCAGCGGCTTCAAAACCAAAGTGATTATCAGGTTTGAAATGTCCTTTGATACATCTTATTAAAATCACAAATAAGATTATTGCACCAATGGTGACATGCATGCCATGGAAACCGGTAAGCATGAAAAAGGTGGAACCATACACTCCTGAACCAAGAGTTAAGCCAAGATGTTCATATGCCTCATAGTATTCTATCCCCTGACATACCATGAAGATCGCACCTAATAATACAGTTAGGAACAATCCAATGATCAACTGACCGCGATGATTTGCTTTAAGTGCATGGTGTGCCCAGGTAAGTGTTACACCACTGGTAAGAAGTAAAATGGTATTAATTAATGGCAGACCATTCCAGGGCATGGCTTTAAAATTGCCACCAATCTCACCAGGGCCATTGCCCGTTGATGGCCATATCGCCTCAAAACCTGGCCACAAGTAGGTATTCGTTGGTGCGCCAGTCGCCTCACCGCCTAACCACGGAAGAGAATAGGTTCGAATATAAAATAACGCACCAAAAAAGGCTGCAAAAAACATCACTTCAGAAAAGATGAACCAAAACATGCCCCAGCGAAAAGATGTATCCACTTGTGTGTTATATGTGCCAGTTTCACTTTCTTTAATGACAGCACCAAACCAACCAAACAGCATGACTAATAAAACAATAGCGCCAAAAAACATCAGGTACTTACCCCATGTGTCGCCATTAAGAACATTTGAGAAACCCACCATTAAACTGCATACCGCGATAGAACCGACAAACGGCCAGTGACTGCCATGAGGGATGTAATAGTTACTTTCTGCCTGTGCCATGATTTTCTCTTAGTGTTTAAATGTTATTAATTGAATTCGAGCTAGCAGTGCTACTAACATCAAAATAAGTATATGAAAGCGTAACAGTCTTTATATGCTCTGGTAGTGCCGGGTTAATTACAAAAACAACCGGCATCTCCATTGATTGACCCGCCTCTAGTAACTGATTTGTAAAACAAAAACATTCAGTTTTGATTAAATGATTCGTTGCCGTATTTGGTGCAACTTTTGGTACTGCTTGACCAATGATCGAACGATCTGTTTTGTTGTTTACAAAAAAACTAACTTGGTAAGGCTTGCCAGGATGAACACGCATTTTTGCTTTTTCAGGTTTAAAGTCCCATGGCATGTTTTGATTCATATTGGTGACAAATTCAATGGTCACCGTGCGAGATTCATCCGCAACATATTCAGCGACTTCTTGTGCTTGGGTTATGTTATCCGAACTGCCATTGAAACCAGTGATATCACATAGCATGTCGTATAAAGGTACAAGCGCATAACCAAACCCAAACATCGCTAATGCAACGCCAAATAATTTTGTCGAGGTTTTCATAATTATTTAGCTGCCATTAAAAAATAAAAGCCAACATAAATAAATAACGCAATACAGCCCATTATAATGGCTGTGCGTTTAGCTCCTTGTTTTGATTGCTTCATCATTTACGGTACGTGTAAACCAATTCCACTCATTGTCTACATTGGGTGGTGTTGTAAAACTATGGTATGGAGGGGGTGAGCTCAAGGTCCACTCTAATCCTTGTGCACCTTCCCAAACTCGATCGGTGGCTTTAGCGCCACCACGAATCGTAGCAATGACCAGACCCAAGAAAATGAGCTGCGCAAAACCAAACCCAAAAGCACCAATCGTTGCCATCTGGTTGTAGTCAGAAAACTGCAATGCGTAATCAGGTATACGTCGCGGCATTCCTGCCAAGCCTACAAAATGCATTGGGAAGAAAGTAATGTTTACAAAAATAGTTGATAACCAAAAGTGTGTCTTACCCCAAAACTCACTGTACATATGGCCGGTCCATTTCGGTAACCAATAGTACACCGCTGCAATAATCGCAAAGATCGATCCTGGTACAAGCACATAGTGGAAATGCGCGACCACAAAATAGGTATCGTGATATTGGAAGTCGGCAGGCGTGATCGCCAACATTAATCCTGAGAACCCACCTATCGTGAATAAAATGATAAAAGCAATGGCAAATAACATAGGTGTTTCAAATGTCATCGCACCACGCCACATGGTACAAATCCAATTAAATACCTTCACACCTGTCGGTACAGCAATTAGCATGGTAGCGAACATAAAGAACAATTCACCCGCTAACGGCATACCAACTGTAAACATATGGTGCGCCCAAACAATGAATGATAGGAACGCAATTGAGGCGGTTGCGTATACCATTGATGAATAACCAAATAGTGGTTTCCGCGCGAAGGTTGGGATAATGCTAGAGATCACACCAAAAGAAGGCAGAATCAAAATGTATACTTCCGGGTGACCAAAGAACCAAAAAATGTGTTGGAATAAGACTGGATCGCCACCACCCGCAGCATTAAAGAAACTGGTATCAAAAAACTTGTCAGTAAGTAACATAGTTACACCACCTGCTAGCACCGGCATTACTGCGATTAATAAATACGCAGTAATTAACCAAGTCCATACAAATAATGGCATACGCATTAAAGTCATACCCGGTGCACGCATATTTAATATTGTCGCCACAACATTAATTGCACCCATGATGGATGACATTCCCATAAAGTGAATCGAAAAAATAACAAATGGAAGTGCATCGCCGGTTTGTAACGACAAAGGTGGGTAAAGTGTCCAACCCCCCGCTGGACCACCGCCATCCATAAATAAGGTAGACAGCATCATCGCGAATGCAAAAGGCAGAATCCAAAAACTCCAGTTGTTCATACGCGGCAAGGCCATGTCCGTGCCGCCAATCATGAGGGGTATCAACCAATTTGCCAGACCCGTAAACGCTGGCATGACGACACCGAAGATCATGATAATTGCATGCATGGTGGTCATTGAATTAAAGAACTGTGGATCAACAAATTGCATGCCAGGCTGGAACAATTCTGAGCGAATGATCAGAGCCATAAATCCACCAATGAAAAACATAATGAACGAGAACCACAAATATAAAGTTCCAATATCCTTGTGATTGGTTGTGGTGATCCAGCGCATTATGCCGGATGGATGATGATCGTCGTGGTGTTCGTCAGCTGTTGTGGTTGACATCTTTAATGCTCCGCAAGGTTCTTTAATTTAATAATCTGGTTTTGTTTACTGGTTAGTTATCGCTTGAGGCTCAATTGCTGCAGCAATATTTTTTTGATCTTGCTTTGAAGGTGCAATTGTTTCTTTAGCATTGGCTACATTTTCATTACCCTGCTGCAAAGAGGTGTCACTCCCTCCAGACTTTGCCACTGTTTTATTATTTTGCTGCATTGCCCATGCATCAAATTCTTCCGGCGGAATTGCACGTACAACAACTGGCATGAAACCATGGTCACGACCACACAGTTCTGCACATTGGCCTCGATAAATACCCGGTTCATTAATTTCGGTCCACATCTGATTGATATAACCAGGAATGGCATCCTTCTTAAGTGCTAAATCAGGCACCCACCACGCGTGCAACACATCGTTGGATGTAAGCAGAATTCGAACTTTTCGATTAGTGGGTAACACCAATTCATTGTCTACTTCTAACAAATAGTTTTCATTTTTTTCTGTGCGATTATAAATTTCATCACGTGAAGTTTTTAATACGCTGTAAAAATCAATGTCGTGATCAATGTACTCATAACGCCATAGCCATTGATAACCAGTCACTTTGATGGTCATATCCGCATCACTAACATCTTCCATTTCAATAAGAACTTTTGCAGCTGGGATTGCAATTCCAATCAGAATGGCAAAAGGCACAGCAGTCCAAAGAAACTCTAAGAATGTGCTTTCATGAAATTTTGCAGGCGTTACGCCTTTTGACTTACGGTCTCTTAAGATCGTAACTGCCATCGCACCAAAAACTAAAACGCCAATCACACAACAGATATAGAAAATGATCATATGCAGATCAAAAACCTTATGACTGATTTCAGTCACACCTTCAGGCATATTATATGGCTGTATATCCGACCAAGCATTTTGTGAATAAACTCCAATCAAACCAACAAGTAATATGTAGCAAATTGAACGCTTCGGTGTATTTACTTTCATTGATAATTTCCTGTTATTAGCTAGCTTTTCAATAGCGTTGTGTGCAAAGTCTTCAACAAAGAATCGGCCAGACTTTGTTTTTCTTTATCCGTTAAACATTTACCAATCTCTGTTTTTTCCCCCTTAGAACGAACGATAAGTTTGCTTGGATGCCCCTGATACCTAGACTGTTGTAATTCTAAGCTAACCCATGTTCGATCAAATTCCCAAGTTTCAGTTGGGCTCTTTTCACCTTTTTCAATTAGAAGTTTATTTTCATCGATGGTAATCACTTCTAGTTGGCGATTACGTAAACAACAAATATATAAACCAATTGTTAGTGCTAAAATTTCTAGGCCCGCAAATGGCAAAATTAACCATAAGCCTTGTGTTGCAAACCCAATAGCAATTGCAAAACATAAAACGCCGACAATTAAAATAAATACTTTATTGCCTTGCCAAGAAAGAGACTGGTTGCGTCGAACTATAAACTTTTTTGGTGCTTTAACTTCTTGACTTAAGTCAGTAATACTCGTCAAAACAAATCCCTTGTAACGTGATACCTAGTTTCGTATTTTGCAGCTGTAGCCCAGAAATTTTTAACTATAAAAACTCTAGCCGACACCTGTTATATATAACAATTTTTAGCATACTAATTGTATCTCTCAATCAGAAAAAGTCATGCCCATCACTAGAGGTCAATAGAGATAGTTAAACTGAACAAAATTCAGACTTTATATTGCTATTAGTGTGAATTATAAGCGTATGATTTACTTCGAAATTATATCGATCGGGACTTTTACTTCGCCAGAATTTGTATCAGCATTGTTTAGGTTTTGTTTTCTTGCATAACCGTAGATAACTTCATAGCTTGCAGGCAGAGCTTTGTTCTCAAGTTGAAATGTATTGTACACCTGCAACAACTGGTTAAATTTAGCCTTTCCTAGGAGACCTTGTGTAGCATTGTAGTCTGAGCCCACGAACTTACCTCTACTGCCTGTAGCTTTTAAATCCATGAGTAATTGTCGCAGTGTTTGGTATTCAATTACGATCACTTCCCTATCAACTACGGGATCATGATATTGATTTGCAAGCAAATAATCTCCAATGTGGTGCATGTCGATAAATTGATGTACGTGGTTTTCTTGGTCAATCTCCGCCCAGCTCAAACGCAATTCTTTAAGTGTATCTGGCCCAAAGGTTGAGAAAATCATTGCGCCATCTATTTTCAATACGCGCATGCATTCTGCAAACAATTGGTTCAAATCATCACACCACTGGAATGTCGAAGTTGAGAAAATTAAATCAATTGATGCACTCTTAATAGGTAAATGTTGCGCATCACAACAAATTGCGGGTTTGAATTGTCCTTGTATCAACATTGGAAATGCAAAATCGCTTGCAAAAATTTGAGCGTGTGGATACAACGCCTGCAAAGCTCGTACGCTTTTACCAGTGCCACTACCAATATCTAATATAGCGTTAGGGCTGAGTTTTAGCATATGCAAACGCTCCAATGTACGCTCACAAATCTCCGCCTGCACCACAGCAGCGGCATCATATGTACTAGCAGCCCTGGAAAAGTCTTTTTGAATTAGTTTTTTATTCAGCTGCTTCATTGTATCAAGGCAAATACATGCTCGATAAAAATTTCTGGATGGGATAGAAAAGGCACATGACTCGCATGCGCAATATTATGTAGCTCCAAATTGTTGCAAATTTTTGCAGTGTCTTCTGCAGCTGCAAGAGACGACACTTGATCATTTTCACCTTGCAATAAACAAATATTATTTTTTTTAAGGTAATTCATACCACGCAAATCAATTTCTTCTAACCAACTCAACCCCCAAGCAATATTTTGAAAATTTTTCGTAGTTGCTGATCTAGTTAAAGTTTGCATGCATTGTTTCGCATATTTACCATGTAGTGTTTGCAGCGCAATGAACTGTTGTAAAGTTTTTTCTGGCGAACTCAAATAGTTTTCATTAAACAATTTGAATTTAACTATTGGCATCCCATTTAACCAGTCATCACTTGCGACAAATTTTGGTGTGCTCGCAATCAACATCAGTTTTTGTACTCGCTCAGGAAAGTGTTGCAAATACAATTGCGCCCACAAGCCTCCAAGTGACCAAGCTACAACTGAACATACAGGCGGTAACACATTTGCAAGCAATTGCATGCCTTGCTCAACACTACCGTCCCATTCAATCATGTGACTTTCACCATGTCCGGGTAAATCAATACACCAAATCTCAAAATATTTGCATAGCTCATCAATATAGGGCTGCCAAATCTTCGAACTTGACCCCCATCCATGTAACAATACTAGGACCGAAGCTTGATTGCCGGTTGTATATTTTGAAACATGTAATGTAGACATTAAATAATGGACAGCTTGCAAATTGTATTTGGAATTGCCTGTGTAACAGTTGCTTATTTACTGGGCTCAATCAATAGCGCAATTATTATCAGTAAGGCCTTTAGTTTACCTGACCCACGCAGCTTAGGCTCTGGTAACCCTGGAGCAACCAATGTATTACGCACTGGAAATAAAGCAGCTGCGGTCATTACACTTTTGGGCGACTTGCTCAAAGGCTTGATTCCTGTTTTAGCGGTTGAAATATTTACTGCCAACACTTTTCTCGTTTCAGCAACAGGTGTAGCTGCATTACTTGGGCACATGTATCCAATTTATTACGGCTTTAAGGGAGGCAAGGGCGTGGCGACAACCTTAGGTGTGCTCATTGGTTTTGATTGGTTTCTTGCTGTAACCTGGGTTGTACTTTGGTTAGTGGTTGCATTGTTATTTCGCTACTCATCCCTTGCTGCGTTGATTGCTACCAGCGTGACTCTTTTAGTTAGTTGGCTAACCATGAATGATTGGTTAGGCTATAGCGACAATAATCATTTTATTGTAATTGCGATAGCGATTATGACCTTATTTGTTTTTTGGCGTCACTGTGAAAACATAAAAAAAATTATTGCTGGCACAGAATCGCGCATCAGCAAAAAATAATTACAACGTCACATTTTCTAGCGACCAACGCGGCCGTACTTTAATTTCAAGAGCTTCACCTATATTTTTAGAATCAAGTTTTAGTAATCCTAGTTGCGCCACCATTGCGGCATTATCTGTACAAAATTCTGGGGCAGGATAAAACACTTCTAGATTTTGCTTAGCAAATTTTTCTTTTAAGTGCTGGCGTAACTTTTTATTTGCACCTACACCACCAGCAACTACTAAAGTTTTTGCGCCGCTTTGTTGCATCGCACGCAGTGCTTTTATTCTTAAGGTGTCAACAATTGCATCTTCAAAAGCGCATGCAACATCTTTACGTGCCTGATCATCAACCTTGCTTAATTCCTTTAAGGTGTTTAATACATGTGTCTTGATACCGCTAAAACTAAAATCTAATCCAGGCCGATCGGTCATGGGACGTGGAAAAGTAAATCGATTTGAGTTTCCTTGCTTTGCTAAACGCGCTATTTCTGGGCCACCTGGATAGGGCAAACCAAGCATTTGTGCAGCCTTGTCAAATGCTTCCCCCACAGCATCATCGATACTTTCTCCAAGAATTAAATATTCTCCTATCGCTTGGATATTTACCAGTAATGTGTGTCCGCCTGAGACTAGTAGGGCAACATAGGGGTAGTCAGGAGAAATATTTTCGATCTGGGGCGCGAGCAAATGTGCTTCCATATGATGAATCGGAATAGCGGGCTTTTTCATGGACCAAGCCAGACTACGTGCAAATCCGGCTCCCACCATAAGCGCGCCCATCAAACCAGGGCCCGAGGTATAGGCAATAGCATCTATATCTTGCTCAATATTGAGTTTCGCATCGTTCAAAGTCTCCTCAACAAGTGGCCCTAGTTTTCTAATATGATCACGTGATGCCAATTCTGGCACCACACCACCGTATGGACTGTGAAGCTGAGTTTGTGAGTAGAGCTTGTTGGCCAGTAATCCCTGATTAGCATCAATAATTGCTACAGCCGTCTCGTCACATGATGTTTCTATTCCAAGTACGCGCATAGGCTCATTATCACGTGAATTGTTCAAATTGGTATATTTTTAGCGCATAAACCTCCAAAAATATGCCTCTAAGCAAATTTATACTCTTATGAGTAATTTGATATTCAAGGCCTCATCTGTATAATCGCTGCTCTTTTTTCAATTGAACAATAGAACTACTGATATGCCTGGTGTACGTGTAAAAGAAAACGAGCCCTTTGATTTCGCACTGCGACGGTTTCGCCGCTCATGTGAAAAAGCGGGCACTGTAACTGAAGTACGTCGCCGAGAAGCCTATGAAAAACCAACTGAAATTCGTAAGCGCAAAGCCGCTGCGGCAGTAAAACGTAATCTTAAGCGCGTAGCTCGAACTAGTTTACGTCGTCGTCGTCTGTACTAAATCTCGTCAAGTAGCACCTGCTGGTGTCGGATCTCAAAAATAAGCTGACTGAAGATATGAAAACTGCTATGCGCAGTGGTAATAAGTCTCGTCTGCAAACCATTCGACTCATTTTGTCAGCTGTAAAACAACAAGAAGTTGACACGCGCGAAGAACAGACTGATGACGATATCATTACAACACTTACAAAAATGCAAAAACAACGACGCGAGTCCATTAGCCAGTTTGAACAAGCTGACAGACAGGACCTAGTTGAAAAAGAAGAGCAGGAATTGCAAATAATAAGTGAGTTTTTGCCTGCTGCACTCAGTGAAGACAAAGTAGATCAATTGATCACCGAAGCCTTAACTTCATCTGGTGCCGAAAGCATGAAAGATATGGGCAAAGTGATGGGTATTTTAAAACCAAAACTTGCTGGGCGCGCAGATATGGGCGCCGTTAGTGCTAAGATCAAATCAGCTCTATCTTAAGCTTGGTCTAAATCTAAACCAAGACTGTTATAGTTGACTTAATGTTAGATCAACTTTCCGCACATCATGTCTAATTTAAAGAACGATCTTTTCCTTCGTGCGTTACTTAGGAAACCTGTAGAACGCACACCGATGTGGATTATGCGCCAAGCTGGTCGTTACTTGCCTGAATATCGTGCAACACGTAAGCGTGCGGGTGACTTTCTAACACTTTGCAAAACACCTGAGCTAGCTTGTGAAGTGACCATGCAGCCTTTGGATCGTTTTGAGCTCGATGCAGCAATTTTGTTTTCCGACATACTCACCATCCCTGATGCACTTGGTTTGGGCTTACAGTTTAACGAAGGCGAAGGACCCAGTTTTAAATCACCAATATGCAACATGGCCGATGTTGAACGAATTACACATCAAAGTGCAATTAACGAACTCGCATATGTAACAGATGCAGTGAGTCTTATACGAAAAGAGTTGAACGGGCGCGTACCATTAATTGGTTTTTCTGGCAGCCCATGGACATTGGCAACCTATATGGTTGAAGGAAAAGGTAGTAAAGAATTTCATAAAGTGAAAGGCATGCTTTACCAAGAACCAGAAACTTTAGAAAAATTATTGAATATCTTAAGTGAATCGGTAACAGAATATTTATCTGCACAGATTCAAGCAGGTGCACAAGCTGTAATGATATTTGACACCTGGGGGGGCGTACTAGCAAAAGAAATGTATCTTAAATATTCTCTCGAACCTATGCAGAATATTATACAAAACCTAAAGAACAAAACTTTTGCTAACAATATACCTATTGTATTGTTTACCAAAGGTGGTGGTGATTGGCTTAATGAAATGGCTGCTACAGGCTGCGATGCACTAGGCTTAGATTGGACCACTGAAATTGATCATGCGCGTGCACAAGTTGGTGAAAAAGTTGCCTTACAGGGCAACCTAGACCCTTGTGTTTTATATGGCAATGACAATGTCATTCGTGATGAGGTGAAAAAAGTATTACAAAAATTCGGAAACGGATCTGGACATGTGCTGAATTTAGGACATGGCATTCAACAATATGTAAATCCAGACAAAGTAACTGTTTTAGTTGAAGCAGTGAAAGAGTTTAGTCCGGCCTATCATTGAGTCTAACTTTGATTGCGCCTTACCTCCCGCTAGCAATCATTTCTTGTAACTGCTTTTTGCTTACTCTTCGCATGCTGCGATTTTGACTTTTACTTTTTGGAATTTGAAATTGTTGTCGCAACGAAAACACGATCACCTCAATTTCAAATTCTTGAAACTCAAACAAAATTGTCGGCATGTGGACAAACTCATTGTTGAGCTTCAGCCGTCTTTGATGAGAATTGGTTTTGATATTTCGATCAGTCAATTCTTTAACAACAGACTCAAGTGTATCACTGGATAGTTGAATGCTAATTATGTTATTCACGCCAACCACACCTTCCGCTACAGGACCCATTAAATATGGCGAATTTTTTGCGAACCATTGCATTATGGTTAATGCAACTTCCCGTTGTGCTTGTATTAAATCTGTATGATTTGGAACAAATGTTTGCTGGAAACTTCCAATTGCTCGTTCGATTTCAAAATTACTGGGCAAGGAGCCATGTTGTGAATTACCTAATCGATCACTGGCTTTAATTTTTGCTCGTTGGAAATCACGCACACCTTCAAGAGTAATGATTTTTGCGGTTTCATTCGCGAGCACTTGTCTTAATTTATCAATTTTAGAACGATCGGATTTTTTACGACTAAACGGATTGCTTGGATGTTTGCTCACTTGTGAAGTTTTAAAAAAGTTGTTCTGGTATCTCAATTATCTTGTCAGGCTCGCCACCTTCTTGCTGAAAGGTAATTTGTGCATCTACATCAACACTTTTCGTAGGCGCAAATTCTTCGCGAAAGGATTCTTCTATCCCTTGGTTACTATCTTGATTCACTAACAGCCCCGTTTCATGATCAATTCGCAACGTGATAATACCCTGTGGCATGGGCAAACTATTTTCAGAAGAGCCATCTAAGGCCACACGCATATAATCCATCCAGATAGGCAAAGCAGCGGTGCCGCCCACCTCACGTTTACCCAGAGGCTTATCTTGATCAAAACCAACCCATGCAGTTGCTACCACATCACCATTAAAACCACTAAACCATGCATCATGTTGATCGTTGGTCGTTCCAGTTTTTCCAGCAAGATCATTTCGCTCTAGAGCTTTTGCTTTCGTAGCCGTACCACGTTTAATAACATCTTTTAGCATACTTACCATTTGGTATGCATTTTGTTCATCTATAACACGTGTCGCGGTCCGTGATTCATTTGTATTAGAATTATTTGCATCAATTCTGTTTTTATCTATCGATACTTTTTTTATTTTATTTTCTGTAATACTAATCTCTTCCACTTGATCGAATTCATCAAGCTTTTCTTCTATTGCTTGACATCCTGCATCACAAAAAGACAAAGTGCCTGATTCAAATAGTATTTCTCCCTTTTCACTTTCGATTCGTTCGATCAAATAGGGCTCAATGTGATAACCGCCATTAGCAAACACACTATATCCTCTTGCTAATTCCAAGGGTGTTACCACACCTGATCCAAGCGCAAGAGTTAGGTCATAGGGCAAACGTTCACGCTCAAAACCAAACTTGATGACATGCTGCATGGCATGCCGCCGCCCCATATCATTTAGTAATCGAATAGAAACCATATTGCGCGATTTATAGAGCGCAACACGCATGCGAGTTGGCCCAAAAAACTTACCACTGTAGTTTTGTGGGCGCCAGGTATCTTCAAGTGCAACATCTTCAAATACCACAGGTGCATCGTTGATGATACTAGCTGGGGTATAGCCTGAATCTAAGGCAGCAGAGTAAATAAAAGGTTTAAAACTAGAGCCAGGTTGTCGCTTTGCTTGCACGGCGCGATTGAATTTACTGTAATAATAATCAAAGCCGCCAACCAACGCTAAAATACCACCATTGTTTGGGTCAACAGAAACCAATGCGCCAGAAACGTTTGGAATTTGTGCTAACTGCCATAGTTTTGCATCTTCAGTGGCGACGCGAATCACATCGCCCGGCGAAAATAATTTTGTTAAGTCTGCTGGTTCTTCACCAACAGCATTTTCATTTAAATAAGGACGCGCCCAAACGGCATTGCTGAGTGGTATTTCAACTGTCTGTTCAGCACCGATATAAACTTTTAACAATTTTGCTTCGACATTTGTAATAACACCGGGCATTAAACTGCCAACCTCAATTAATTGACTGAGATACTCATCAAGTAACTCAGTATCGATTGTTCCAAGCTCGGTTTGAACAACCTCAACTTTTGCCTCAACACCACGGTAGCCATGCCGTTCATCATAAGCACGAAGTCCTTTCACTAAGGCACTTCTCGCGGCTTGCTGCAAGCGCGTATCTACAGTGGTGTAAACGCGAAAACCCTTGTTGTAAGCATCGCTAGTTCCAAACTCATTGACGATGTGGGCACGTACCATTTCGCCAATATAAGGCGCATCTACTTCAACCTTAGGGTAGTGACGTGAAGCTGTTACCTCTGCAGCTAATGAGTTTTTATAGGTCTCTTGATCAATAAATTTCAAATCGCGCATTCTGCGCAACACATAGTCACGGCGCTCTACAGCGCGGCTTGGATTAATAATTGGATTAAATCTTGATGGTGCTTTGGGCAAACCAGCAATCATGGCGACTTGCGCATAGTTTAATTCATCTACAGAGAGGCCATAATAAACGTCTGCCGCTGCTGCTACACCATAAGAACGATTACCGAGATAAATTTTATTTAAATATAACTCTAAAATTTCGTCTTTACTCAATTTTAGAACATGCTCTATTTCCAATGCCAAAAATATTTCGCGAATTTTTCTCACGAATTTTTTTTCATTTCCAAGAAAAAAGTTTCGAGCAAGTTGCATGGTGATCGTGCTACCACCCGATTTAATTTTTCGATATTTGATAAATTCTGCGGCAGCGCGCAATAGCCCTTGGTAATCTACCCCTGGGTGTTCGTAAAACCGATCATCCTCAGCAGCTAAAAATGCTTGTTTGACCGGTAGAGGGACGTCTTCAATATTGAGTGGCTGACGACGTTTTTCACCATAAACCGCAATGAGCTTGCTATCCCGGCTATATACTTTTAGCGGCACCTGTAGCTCTACATCTTTCAATGTATCGACATTTGGCAAACCAGGCGCGAAATAGAGATACGCACCCACTACAAAGATGCCCGCAACGACGGAGATCCCGAAAATTCCGATGAATATGAGGCGGAATAGCTTTAAAAACAATGGCATAAGCTTACAATTAACACTGCTGTAGTGAGTTATCTTACGAGCCGAGTATCAGAACCTAATTTGAACGGTTCAGCAAGTATTTTGCTAAACCCACCATTTGATATAGAGTTACGCACAGTTCCTAAGACACATATATATAAGCTGACATTAACCATCACAATATTTTATAAAATATACAAGCAACGTGTTGTTTTTCAATAAAAATAAAGGTCCTGTCGTAGGCCTGGACATTAGCTCTTCATCAGTCAAGGCGATGGAATTCTCACAGACCAGTAATGGCTATCGAGTCGATCATTATGGTGTTGAACCCCTTCCTTCAAATGCAGTTACGGAAAAAGTAATCTCCGACGTTGATGCTGTTGGTGAAAGTATTCGACAAGTAATGAAGAAATCTAGTTCCAAGGCAAAAAATTGCTGTTTGGCTGTGGCTGGGTCCGCAGTGATTACTAAGGTTATCACTATGCCGGCAAATTTGAGCGAAGAGGATTTGGAAGGACAAATTCAATTAGAAGCTGACCAATACATTCCCTACGCTCTAGAAGAAGTAAATTTAGATTTCGATATCTTAGGACCTACAGAAGAGAATCCTGAAACAATCGATATTTTACTAGCTGCATCTAGAAGTGAAAATGTTGATATGCGTGTGGCTGCTGCCGAGGCTGCAGGACTCACGCCAATTGTTGTTGATGTAGAAGCATATTCAATTGAAAATGTTTTCCCTATATTAACTGAAACGGTTGAAAATCGTGGCCGTGACAAAACGGTTGCAATTCTAGACATTGGTGCAACGATGACTAGTTTAAATGTCTTGGATGACCATAAAATGGTGTACACGCGTGAACAACCATTTGGTGGTAAGCAGCTGACTGAAGAAATCATGCATCAATATGGCTTAACCTTTGAAGAAGCTGGCTTGGCGAAAAAAGAAGGTGGCTTGCCAGAAAATTATGTTTCTGATTTGTTAGAGCCGTTTAAAAACACCGCTGCTCAACAAGCCAATCGATTTTTACAATTTTATTATTCTGCTAGTCAACATGTCACCGTAGATCATTTATTGCTTGCTGGTGGATGTGCTGCAATTCCAGGCCTAGATGAAAAAATAGCAAACGAAACCGGCATACAAACCACGATTGCAAATCCCTTTAGTCACTTATCGTTAGGTTCAAAAATTAATCCCCAAACTTTAGGCAGCGATGCACCTTCGATGTTAATTGCTTGCGGTTTGGCATTAAGGGCATTTGACTAGGTTTACTCATGGCAAGAATTAATTTACTACCTTGGCGCGAAACGCGAAGACGCGAACAGCAAAAAGAATTTTTCACGTTAATGGGGCTTGCAGGTGCACTCTGTGCTGCAGTTGTTTTACTTACTCATTTCGAAATTAACGGGCGCATCTCTCACCAAGAGAAACGAAATCAATTTCTGACGAATGAGATTAAAGTGCTTGACGGTCAGATTGCAGAAATTAAAAAATTAGACTCAACTAGACAAGCGTTAATTGAACGCATGGAAGTAATCCAAAACTTACAGGCTGCTCGCCCAGGTGTAGTTCATCTATTTGATGAGCTTGTAAAAACTTTACCCGATGGCGTGCATCTTTCAAGCCTTAAGCAGTCTGGTAGCAATTTAAAGTTAACTGGAAAAGCTGAATCCAATGCGCGTGTGTCCTCTTATATGCGCAAAATTGAAGATTCAGAATGGATGGCTAGCCCTAGCTTAGGGGTGATTGAAACAAAAGATACTGAAGTTGCACGTATCAGTAATTTTAATTTAACAGCCCAACAAATTAACCCGAATATCGAAGAAGATTCAGAGTAACTTTAGCTAATGGATTTTGCAGAACTCAAAAATGTAAATCTTGCCAATATAGGCACATCGCCATTGTGGGTGAAGGTGTTGCTAATTGGACTTGTTTGTATCGCCATCTTATTTGCGGGCTACTGGTTACATCACAAGAATCAATTAGAAGATCTAAAACGCGTACAAGCAAAGGAAGTTGAACTAAAGACAACATTTGAAAATAAGGCAGAGAAGGCAGCTAATCTAGAACTCTACAAAGTGCAGTTAGAAGAGATGCGACGCACGTTTGGTACACTGCTTCGTCAATTACCAAGTAAAACTGAAATTCCTGCACTAATTGTTGACATTTCACAAACCGGTCTTGCAAGTGGCTTGGAAATAGAACTATTTAAACCCGAAGCTGAATCAATCAAAGAATTTTACGCTGAAAAACCAATTAGTTTACGTGTCAGAGGGGATTACCACCAATTTGGTAGCTTCTCTAGCGAGATTGCAGCACTACCTCGTATTGTTACATTGCATAATATTTCTTTAGAACCCAGTAATGAAAAGATGGTCATGACGGCTACAGCTAAAACTTATCGATATCTTGATGAGGATGAGGAATGAAAAACAATAAGTTGTTTGTTTTTTGGGTTTTTCTGGTTTCTATCAGCCTGCTATTGCCTGCTTGTGGAAGACAAATGCGCGATCTAGAAGATTATGTTGAAGAAGTGAAGTCTAGAGAACCGCCAGGCATCGACCCAATTCCAGAAGTTAAACCATACCAAAGCTTTAAATACCAAGCGAACAGTGCTCGTAATCCATTTGATTCGACAATTTTTCAAGCAAAAATTGTACAAAATATTCGGAAAACGAATTCAAACATATCGCCTGATCCCAATCGTACGCCAGAATTTTTAGAAAACTTCCCCCTCGACACATTGCGAATGGTTGGTACATTAGAACAAAGTGGAACGCTTTGGGCATTAATTCAGACGCCAGAGAAAACCATACAGCGAATATCCAGTGGTAACTATCTTGGTCAAAACAATGGCAAAGTTTTGGAAGTATCTGATGCGGGAATTAAACTCGAGGAAATTATTCCAGATGGTTTTGGTGGCTGGCGCAAACGTGGTGGCAACATCGCATTGAGCGAGTAATTATGATAAGAAATTATTTACTAGGGAAAGATAAAATACTAAGGGGCATTTTGCCATGAATGAATTACATCAAAAGTTAAATTGTTGCAATGTAAATAATACAAGTAGCACATCACTAAATATGCTTGCATACAAAGTTTTCACAGGCCTACTGTTATGTCTGTTGGCTACTGCTTCATTAGCACAAAACGCTTTACAAGATATTAATGTTGCAAGTTTGCCTAACGATGAAATTCAATTATCTCTAGAGTTTTCTGGAACACCTACAGAACCACTTGCATTTACAATCGACAACCCCGCAAGAATTGCTCTCGATTTTCCAGGCACTAGTAATGCACTAGCAAATCGCTTCCAAAAAATAGGTATAGGAATTGCGCAAAGTATCAATACTGCAGAAGCTAAGGGACGCACACGAGTAGTTGTTAATCTAAATCGTATGGAAGAGTACAGCGCCAGTGTTTCAGGTAATAAATATATTTTAACCATTGGCTCGGGCGCAGAAGCTTCCACACAAGTGATTGCCTCAAATCCAGTATCCAAAACACCTACATATTCGTCTAAGACTTCAGCAAGTGGTAATAATATAAATGATGTAGATTTTCGTCGTGGAAATGACGGTGCTGGGCGCGTGATTATTAAGCTTTCAAACCCTAATATTCCAATAAACATGCGCGAACAAGGGGGGCGTATATTGGTTGATTTTTCAAATACGTCTTTACCAAGCAGCCTCAGTAAACGATGGGATGTAGTTGACTTTGCTACCCCCGTGCAATCATTTGAAACCTTTGTCGAAGGATCTGATTCACGTTTAATTATCTTGCCAAATACAAATAAAGAGTTTGAGCATCTAGCCTATCAGTCAGATGATCAATATGTAATTGAGGTGCGAGAAATCCCAGAAGAAGTCGTTGAGCAACGCAAAAAAGATGTGTTTGAAGGTGAGCGCCTCTCACTAAATTTTCAAGATATTGAGGTGCGCTCAGTACTACAGCTGATCGCAGACTTCACAAACCTAAATATGGTGGTTAGTGATGCAGTTTCTGGAAACCTCACCTTGCGTTTGAAAAATGTTCCATGGGATCAAGCCTTGGACATCATTTTAAAAACAAAAGGACTCGGTAAGCGTGAAAATGGCAATGTGATATATGTTGCACCAAGTGAAGAAATTGCTGCACGAGAAAAACTTGAACTTGAAGCACAACAACAAGTACAAGAACTTGCTCCATTGCGTTCTGAATTTATGCAAGTCAATTATGCGCGTGCAAGTGAACTTGCTACTTTATTAAAATCTTCAGATAACACCCTTTTATCTGAACGCGGTAATGTAACTGTAGATGAGCGCACCAATAATTTATTGGTTCAAGATACAGCTTTGAAATTAGACGAAATAAGACGTTTAGTTGAAAGACTCGATGTTCCAGTTAAACAAGTACTAATTGAATCAAGAATTGTCGTAGCCAGTGATGACTTTAGTAAATCACTTGGCGTGCGGTTTGGTGTGACAAACAGAGACAATAGACTTGTAGGTGATGATGATGATGATGTCCTATCTGGCAGTCTTGAAGCTACGACAGATGCCTTAAATGGAGATGATCTAGAGTTAGCTGATAGACTAAATGTAAATCTTCCAGCTGCAGGAGCAACCGGAAGTATTGGTTTAGCGCTGGCAAAATTACCTCTAGGCTTATTACTTGAATTAGAGCTATCCGCTGCTCAAGCAGAAAGTCGCGCTGAAGTGATCTCGACCCCAAGAGTAATTGCCTCCAACCAAACCACAGCGAGAATAGAGCAAGGCACTGAAATTCCATTCCAATCTGCTACATCAAGCGGTGCAACAGATGTAGAATTTAAGAAAGCTGTGCTTTCTCTTGAAGTCACGCCTCAAATTACGCCTGATGATCGTGTATCAATGAAGCTTATCGTTACAAACGACAGTGTCGGTGAACAGGTACCATCTGGATTTGGTGGATTCATACCTTCAATTGATACCAATGAAGTTGAAACAGATGTCTTGGTAGATAATGGCCAAACGATTGTATTAGGTGGCGTTTATCAGCAAGATAAATCCAACTCCATTAGCCGAGTTCCATTTTTTGGTGATTTGCCATTTGTGGGGGTTTTGTTTAGAAATACTGCATCTGAAAATAATAAATCTGAATTATTGGTATTTATTACACCGAAAATTATTAATGAACAGCTGAAACTAGCCCGTTAAATCTAGTCAACTTCATAATTTATAAACCCTCTCTATGTAATAGAGAGGGTTTTTTAGTTTTCGTCTATACTCTTTATCTCCAAAAACTTTAATGGGCTATTAGCTCAATTCAGAGCTAGATGGTGTGTGTGGGCAAAAAAAATATCATCCTGATTGGTGCAATGGGTGTAGGAAAATCTACCATTGGCAAACGTTTGGCAAAAAAACTAAAAATCGACTTCTTTGATAGTGATCATGAAATCGTGAAAAAAACAGGTGTCGATATTGCTACGATATTCGAATATGAAGGCGAAGATGGTTTTCGCGAACGTGAAGAAAAAATTCTAGCCGAGTTATGCAGTCACAAAAATATCGTGCTTGCAAC
>JBCCEI010000012.1:0-27239 GCA_039030355.1 Pseudomonadota bacterium
ATAGAAATATGTCTTTCATACTAGATTCAATTAAAAAAGCAGAAAGAGAGCGAAAGCTTGGGCAAGAGGTTCCCTCGATTTCAATTGAGTATACAGGTGAGCATGTAGGCCCTGGGCGCGCAAACTGGCAGCAATGGGCTATGTTATTGCTTGGCTTGATTATCACAGCGATAGTCGTTGGGGCAACAACTTATCATTTTGCCAATCGAGGTCATGAAATAGTGCATCTTTCTACTGAAACTCCTGATAAAGAAATTGTGCAAAATGTTCATGAAGAAAAAAAGGTTAATTTAAATAAGCAAAATTTTGCAATAGTACCGATGAAAAATGTTCATCAGTCAGATTTAAAAACTGTAAAAGTTATTTCAGAAGAAGATCGAATTTATCAACCACAAGTAGAAACAGTGATTGCAAATGCAAAATATGAGAGCAGTAGTATTGTTGAAAGTACAGAAGACAATATTAAAACCTCTAAGATCACGGCCAAAGCAAAAAAACCTAAACTATTGTATGAATTAGAACCCGTTGTAGTTAAAGAAAATAATAAACAGGAAGCCAAGCAAGAGATTGCTGAGATCTATTCAGATTTGGCAAAGTTAACACCAAAGAACGAGCCCGTAGTACATGAGGTAAATGAGCAACTTGTAGAGATCGAACCAGCAAATTATGTTGTCGAAGATAAAATACTTCCAAAAAGTAAAGTAAGTCATGTGGAGCCGAAAACAGCAGTAAGTACAGGCTTACCTAGTTTTGGTGAACTACCTTATGATGTACAAGAAAGAATTCCTAACTTTAATGTTTCCGTGCATATGTTCCATGCAGATCCGAATCAAAGACGTATTCGCATTAATGGGAATATGTATACGGAAGGCAAGAAGCTTCAGCAAGATTTAGCATTAGTCGAAATCACACGTTATGGTGCAGTTTTTGATTATCAAGGGCATTTATTTCGCTACAATGTGCGCTAGTTACATTACCTAATAACCACACAAAAGTTGTTTTAAGTATTTATTTCAATGTCTTAGCTTTATAAAGCACAATTTCTATACGTATTTTTAATTTTCCCTCATCCAGACTATGATTTCATAGTCGAGAAATAATAATAATCCTGAAATATCAGGATAATAGCGTCGGTTCTTCATAAACCTTATTTGTTTAAGCCAGGCTCATATTCTCTATGTCGAATGTAGCGATTTCACTGTCCAATGAGGACATTGCTGATTACTTACAGCGCAGTTCAAAGTTGCGAGATTCAGACTTGTCAAAAATTAAACGCATGCAGGAAGAAACTCCGGATGTGTCATTTGTTTCAATGTTAAATCGACTTGGTGCAGTAAGTGATAAAGACATTGCTGAAGCATTAGGAAACTTATTGGCATTGCCCATTGTGCAGCGCGATGAATACCCAGGTGAAGCGGTATTGGATGGGGCAATTTCATTTCGTTTTTTAAAAGAAAGTGCATCGATTCCTCTAGATCAACATGAAGATAAAGTCGTGTTGGCGATGGCTGATCCATTAGATCAACATGTGGTTGATGCAATACGAATTGCTACGGGTAAAGCAGTCGAGGTTCGAATTGGCACACTTTCTGATATTGACGATGCGATAAACCAAATTTCAGGACTTGATTCAAGCAAAATGGATCAAATTGTTGATGAAGTCAATGTTGATGAAATATCAGACGATGAACTTGATCAACTTAAAGATTTAGCCAGTGAAGCGCCCGTTATTCGATTGGTAAATTTAATTATTCAACGCGCAGCGGAACAAGGTGCATCGGATATTCATATTGAGCCCTTTGAAGGTAATTTAAAAGTTCGTTATCGCATTGATGGTGTATTACAAGAAGTAGAGTCTCCGCCACGACAATTTGCTGCAGCAGTTATTTCTAGAGTCAAAATCATGGCAAAGTTAAACATTGCTGAACGTCGCTTACCACAAGACGGCAGAATTCGAAATCGTATACAGGGAAGGGAATATGATATGCGTATTTCCACTGTGCCCACCATGCATGGTGAAAGTGTAGTAATGCGTTTACTGAATCAAGAATCAGTGGTGCTAGATTTTCAAGCGCTTGGTTTTCAGGAGAATGACCATGAAACCTTTTTGGAAAACTTAAAATTACCACACGGCATGATTTTGCTTACTGGCCCTACAGGCAGTGGTAAAACAACAACGTTGTATACAGCGTTAAGTTTATTGAATGAGCCGTACCGAAAAATCATAACTGTTGAAGATCCGGTTGAATATCAATTAGAAGGTATCAATCAAATTCAAGCTAAAGCAAGTATCGGTTTAACGTTTGCAAACGCATTACGGTCAATCGTACGACAAGATCCGGATGTGATCATGGTGGGTGAGATGCGTGATTTGGAAACGGCTGAAATTTGCGTGCAATCTGCATTAACCGGTCATTTAGTGTTATCAACCTTACATACAAACGACTCTGCAAGTAGTGTTACGCGTTTAATGGAAATGGGTGTTGAAGATTATCTCTTAACCTCAACATTAAATCTGGTCATCGCGCAGCGTTTAGTACGAGTGCTATGTAGTGAATGTAAAACAAAAACTGAAGTGCCCAGCCAACTTAAGCAGGAGCTAGATGCATCGTTTACCCATATGTATGTTGCAGAGGGCTGTGATTCTTGCAACCACACCGGTTATAACGGAAGAATTTGTATTATAGAAATGCTGCAGGTTACAGATGAACTAAGAAAGTTAATATTGGAACATGCTGATGCTTCTAAACTTGAAGCGGTTGCAAAACAACAAGGTATGCAAACAATGTATCAAGATGGTTTGCAAAAAGTAGCGCAAGGTATTACCTCGCTAGAAGAAATTTTACGTGTAACCCAAGACGCATAGAGAAAGAATAGCACCATGCCAATGTTTGAATATAAAGCGACTTCTCCTGAAGGAAAAGTGCTTGAAGGTCAAAGAGAGGAGAGTAATCAATTGGCAGTAATTAATTGGTTGCAAGCTTCAGGCTATATTCCAATTTATGCTAAGGAAGCGAGCTCTTCTACCAGTAGATCATTTAAAACTGCATTTTCAATTAAGAAAAATGCGATTACTTCCAGCCAATTACTTGCTTTTACAGAGCAATTAGCAACTTTGGTAAAAGCTAAATTACCAGTAGATCACGCTCTACGTATATTTCGAGATCTTTCTGATCATGAAAATGTACGCACCATGTCCGCAACACTTTTAGAAGATGTAGAGGCGGGTAATGATCTATCTAGTGCACTGGAAAAACAAAAAACTGTATTTAGTCCGTATTACATCAATATGGTTCGTGCATCTGAAGCAAGTGGAAATCTGGAAATTGGCTTGTCTCGTATGCATGAATATCTTGAAAGCGCAAAAGTCATGCGCGATAAACTTATATCCTCGCTGGTCTATCCAATGATTCTCGTCGTAGTAGCAATTGCCTCATTAGCAGTAATCATGACATTCGTTGTGCCAAAAATTACCGAATTATTTGCTGGGAGCGAGGAGCTTTTACCCGTGGCAACAAAAATGGTTATTGCAGCATCTAGCTTTTTTACTGCATATTGGTGGGCAATTCTTATTTTCCTGATTGGATTCGTTTTTTTAATTAAGTACTTATTAAAATCGCCAAAATATCGAAAATTTTGGGACTCACGTTTTTTAAAGCTTCCAGTTTTTGGTGATTTACTGGTGAAACACGAAACTGCAAAATTTACCAGCAGCTTAGGTAGTTTATTATCAAATGGTGTACCGGTTTTATCTGCACTGCCAATTGCAAAAGCAAATCTAACTAATAGTTTGTTCCTAGATAACATTAGTAAAGCAATGGAACAATTTAAAGAAGGCAAAAGCCTTTTTCAAACGTTGAGTACAGCGAAACTTTTTCCGTCTTTAGCCTTGCAGATGATTAAAGTGGGCGAAGAAACAGGTGAGTTGGATGGCATGCTTACTCGCGTGTCAGAAATTTATGAAAAAGAAACCTCTAATGCAATGCAGAGGCTGGTCAATTTATTTGAGCCAGCAATCATCATTATTTTAGGTATTGCGATTGGCGGTATTATTGTTTCGATCTTATTAGGCATGGTCAGCATAAATGACCTTGCATCTTAAGAGTACTAATTAGGAAGAAAATATAATGAATAAATTTAACAAACCAAGATCATATAAGAAAGTGGATGGCTTCACGTTAATAGAATTATTAGTGGTGTTTGCCATGCTTGCGTTACTTGCGGCTATCGTCGGGCCACAAGTAGTTAATCAATTAGGAAAATCGCAAACTAAAGCAGCAAAAATTCAAATCGAAGAATTATCAGCTGCACTTGAAATGTATAAGATTGATACCAATCGTTACCCAACAACAGAACAAACATTACAAGCGCTGGTGCAAGAGCCCGCAGGTGTGAATGGGTGGAACGGCCCTTATTTACGCAAGAATTTAGTCCCAAAGGATCCATGGGATCAAAATTATAACTACCGCTACCCAGGTAGAAATGCAGAATATGAAATATATAGCCTTGGTGCTGATGGTGCCGAGGGTGGCGAAAAAGAAAATCAAGATGTGGTGAGTTGGAATTAAAACATATCATGTTTGCTTTTTGCGTTAATAAAGAAACGATGCGTCGTCGTTCAACAGGCTTCACATTAATCGAAGTTTTGATGACTATGGTTATTGCTGTGGCCATCACAGCAATTTCTGTAACTGCATATAATCGTTTATCTTCAACAGCAGCATTAAAAGCCACCGCGCAAGATATATTGGTATCTTTGCGCGGCGCTCGAATATCTGCAATGGCTAAAAGTGAAGATGTGGCTTTTACTATCGATAATCAAAAACGAATTTATTGGGTCACAGGAAGTAATCGACAGCGTGCGGTTGATTCATCTCTAGATATGCAAGTATTTTCGGCGCGTGGTATTAATGCAAACAAACAGATTTCACATATTCGTTTTGCGCCTGATGGGAGTTCATCGGGTGGTGAAATAAAAATTTCAAATGGCAAAAAAGTCTATCGTATTGTTGTGGAATGGTTATCAGGGAAAGTTGAGTTGCAGTAATGATGTATAGCAAATCACAGCGTGAGCAATCGATAGAAAGATATAAAGGTTTTACATTGTTAGAAACACTGGTTGCATTGTCTGTTTTAGCAATTTCTCTTGGTGTTACTTATCAGGTTTTTTCTTCCGCATTACGTGGCTCAAATATAGCGGATGATTATACGCAAGCAAGTATGTACGCAGATTCTCATTTGGCAGAAATCAGCAAAAGAATTGATCGTTTGTCAGGTGTATCGCAAGGTGTGTATAACCAGCGATATCGATGGAAGCTTGAAGTGTTGCCTTTAGATTCTGGTAATAGCACAGCCGTTCTGGAAAGTGTTAAACGATATCAAGTTGTACTAGATGTTTATTGGCAAGGAAAAAAAGGCCCTCGTTCAATACGCGCAACAACATTTAGGTTAGGGCGCGCATGATGAAAGCAGATTATACATTTTCATTTTCTTTTATAAGACGCTACCAATCGGGTTTAACGTTAATTGAATTATTAATTTCAATTGTGATTGTTTCAATTGTTCTTACCTTATGTACGAATGGTTTTACATTTGGCAGTAAAGTGTGGGCCAAAGTTGATCAGCGCCAAGCCAGTCTAGATGAGATTAGTACTGCACAGCGATTAGTGCGAAAAGTTTTAAGTGAAGCAATTTTTTATCCAATTGATGAGGATCAAACTAGGAACAAATATTTCGATGGTGACCAGAATAAAATGATTTTTCTTGCACCCTCGCCACAATATGGATTAGATGATTATTTATATATCTATGAGATATTTAAACAAAAAGAAAATGGCGCATATAATTTAAGTATTCGATATTTGCCGGCAAATACATACTTTGCAGGCAATGCAAATACTGCTAATAGGGATGTTAAATTAATTAAAAATGTAAAAGATATTAAATTTGAATATTTTGGTCTCAGCCAGTCAACTGGGGCATTAAACTGGTATAACGTATGGCGAAATCAAAGCGCATTACCAAGTCGTGTGTCTATTACGATTGAATCATTCCCTAGTTCCATAGAATGGCCTCCTCTAATTGTTGAAACTAAGTTCGGTGGCTATATTTTGCCATGAAAAATTCAGCTTATAAGTCTGTTAACGGTTTTGCATTGATTAGTGTGTTATGGGTGACTGCGTTTTTGACTGTGATAGCAGCGTCAGTTTCGTATCAGGCAAGAGCAAGTTTGGGTCTCGCGAATAATGTTGTGGCTAATTTTAAAACCAAGCATGCTGCTGAAGGTGCATTTTACTTAACCGTAGAGAAGCTTATTAAACGTGATGAGCAACAAGGTTATGTTCTAAAGGAACCAAAATTTAGCTATCAGCAAGATGGCACAACAGTATACGTAGAAGTAACTGATGAATCTGGAAAAGTTGATATAAACTTAGCACCAATTGATTTAATTAGAAATCTCTTAATCACGATAGGTGTAAATGAAAAACTTAGTGCAACGATAGCAGATGCTACTGGTGATTGGCGGGACCAAGATAGTTTAAAACGTGTCGATGGTGCTGAAGATCAAGACTATGCAGCAAGCGGCCTGGGCTATGAGGCTAAAGATGACGAGTTTGATAGTATTGATGAACTTTCACTTGTTTTTGGTATGACACCTGAGATATTCAAACGTGTTAAACCTTTTATAACTGTCTATGCGCAAGATTTAGGAGTAAATACTGCTCTTGCATCTACAGTGGTTAAAAATACTGTACAAGGAATACGTAGTGCAGAATTTAGTGAAGAACTTATCAGTGACTACACTACTGCTACAGGTGGATTAATCTATACGTTGCAAATTCGTGCAATAGATCCAAGCGGCTTTACAACAAGAATTACAAGTATTGTGCGTTTGCAAAGAGGTAATACTTTTGAGCCATTTGCAATTTTAGGATGGAAGATGAGTTAATAATGTAGAAGAAAACTAGAATCAGTTGTTGTTCGATAAGAGAGCATATTTAGTAACTTGAATACAATTTAGATAGAGAAAATATTATTTCCCCTTCAATCACACATACAATTAGAGAATTCTTCGCTTGGTGGAGTGAGGGTTTGGTGTTGTTGCTGCCTGGAGAAAAAAACACTCCTATAGGACGTAACAAGGAAGCATTGTTGCTGAAAATAGATCGTGATGAATTTCAGGTTCTCAATCAAAAAAATGAATCGTTATTACATGAAAACCAGTCCATCGCAAATGATGATGATTCACTCAAAAATATATTTGAACAAGCAGCAGCTAGTGATGGAGTGGCGCTGAATATCCAAATAGAAAATACTGAAGTTCTAATGCGAAAGGTAACACTTCCTGCTAACACTGAGGAAAATTTGTATGAAGTAATTCAATATGAGATGGATCGATATACACCTTTTAATAAAGAAGATGTCTATTTTGATTATCTGATTGAAGAGCGAAATAGTGAAAAGCAAATCTTAAAAGTACTATTAATTGTTATTCGCAAAGAAATACTTAGCTCCGTTGTAAACGCAATAGAGAAGACAAATGTGCATTTAAGGAGTATTGAAATAATTGACTCTGAAGTTGCTGAAAATAATCTAAAAGAAATTAATTTTTTCCGCACCAACAACGAAATCAGTAAAAGCAAAAAAGCATCTAACAAGTGGTTACTTACAATCGCGGCCGGGTTGTTGGTATTAACGGGTTTGACACCGATTGTGATGAATTACATTCAGATCAGCAATCTTTCATCTGAATTAAAAAGCCTGGAAGGTACTGTTATAAAAGTAAAGCAATTACAAAATGAATATCAAAAAATGCAGGAGCAGGTGGGGTATCTAGTATCTATAAAAGATCGTAATCCCAGTATTATTGAAATGTTGAATCTGCTAACTAAAGTGATTCCAGATCATACATATGTCCAACGTCTAAGTTTAGAAAGCGGTCAGTTATCGATGCAAGGTGTATCCGCATCCGCATCAGAATTAATAGGGATTATTGATCAAACTGGATTATTTGATGACATTCGCTTTGCGGCACCCGTAACCCAAAGTGGTGGCGATGGTTTGGAGCGTTACTCAATTACTGCAAACATTAAATCAAAGACTCTGGCTGAGAATAGTCAAAGCACATGATCGAAATGCCTAAAACAAAACATAAACTTTATGCTGCAGCGATCTTAGTTGTTGCATTGGTATTGTTGCTATTTTTATTAGTTTTGCCAACGTATTCGCTATTTAATAGCACCCAAGAAGAAGTGGCATCTTTACAGCACCGTCTTGCACAGTACAAAAAGATTTCTGAAAAGACAAAGGGTCTGTCAAATAAACTTGCTACACTTCAAGCTTTCAATGAAGATCAAGATTATTACTTTGAGAATGGAAAAGCTGCACTAGTATCCGCAGAATTACAGGGGATTTTAAAAGAAGTATTAAATCGCCATCATGCTAAGATCGTTAGTACGCAGCCGGTCACCAGTGGAAATGTAGATGAGCGGCAAATAAAGGTTTCTGTGCATTGCCGCGCAGATATGAATAGCTTAAAAGACCTATTATATGAGTTGGAGTCGCATGTGCCTGTGTTGATCATTGATAAAATTAACATTAGTAGGGCATATCGAACTACTTTTAGAGGACAGTTGTCCAATAACGAAAATGAGACACTAGATATTCGGCTTGACGCCTCAGGCTTTCTCGCTTTAGAAGAACAAAGCCAAGGATAGAAAAGATAAGAGTTATGAAATTACTTTTAAGTACAATCTGTGTTGTTTTATTAGCCTTATTTGCTTATCAGGTGATGTCCTATCCTATGAATATTGATGAGATAAATGCACTCGATAAGCCTGATGACAAGCTTACTCAATCCATCGATGATTATGAATTACCTAAGCTAACAGTACTGAAAGATATTAAGCAGTACAGAGAAATTGTTGCACGACCACTGTTTGATAAAAATCGTAAAGGTGCCATACAAACGCGTTCTGTGAATCGTGTAGCTACTGTAAATGAGTTATCACATTTAATTCTCGTAGGTACAGCTAGAAGTTCCGAAGTACAAATTGGAATTATCGCTGATACAAAAGCCAAACAAATGGAGCGTTTAAAGGCTGGTGAAAAGTATAAGGACTGGAATATTGCAGAAATTGCACCAGATTATGTTTTATTTCAAAACGCAGATCTTGAGCATAAATTATATGTAACGCCTATAAATGGAAGACAAAAAAACAACCAGACAGCGCTATTCAGCCAACTTAATAAAAGCAATATTGATCGCTCAAGAAATGTAATTCAGTCAAATCATGAAGCTTTTGATGATGAGGTTGTTATAAATCAATATCCGAAAACATCAGTCAGAAGCAGGAATGATGATTTAAAGCCTCAGATAAGATCGCCAATCAAAATTCCTGTTAGGGAAGAGAGTTATACTGAACTTTATGACGGCCATGGTGAAAATGGGAATAATGATCATGATGTCTCTGAAATTGTGGATTTAGATATTAGTGCAGAAGATTTTTACGATGATGAAGATATCAGTGATATCGAGCTAAAAGCTTTAGAGGCATTGGGTGCTAAAATATTTGATAATTAATCTATAAACAAAACTGCAACACAACTTACTAAATTTTCATTCCCGCACATTGAGTACGGTATCTCAAATTTCTTAAATGTAAACTACTGATAGTTTAACTAACGATCAAGTTAGGACGAATTTTTTCCAAATTAGCTGTGAAGTTTCTCATTGACTCATTCTAAATCGCAGCGTAACGTGTATTCAAATAATTGAATTATAAGCACCTTTTCTGGCCCCAGACCTCGCCCTCGCTAAAATGGTGTAAAACTCTTAAGTGAAATAATTTCTTAAGGTAAAGAAGAATAATAAAACTAATGGAGGAGGTGTCGTGCTTATGCGCGTGCACCATCTAGTTACATTGCGAATTAATCATTTGATTTGAAATTGTTTTTTTAACAATTTTGGTTATTTGTTTAGTTGGTAATACTAAGGTTTGCCAGAATGATTAAACAATCAAAGCTATATAAATTTGCACATCTTTGTACAGTGGTGCTTGTTTTTGTTGTTAGCAGTTGTACAACTACTAATACAAATAAACAAAATTCAACTGAGATAAATGTTGATGATGTTGCTGCAAGCAAAAATGTTGATATAGAAACATCGAAAGCTAACTCGGAGGCACTAAGCTCTGAGACCAATTCACCATCAAAACCTAAAAAACGTGCTGCAGAATTTTATCCGGGTTCAGGTAGATTTACTGCTAGACCTGGTTCTGGTGCCTCGTCAGATTCAGCAACAGGTGATATCACCTTAATGTTTCAAGATGCGCCAATCGAAGAAGTGGCGATGACAATACTAGGCGATCTGTTAGGTCGTGCTTATGTAGTAGATGAACGTGTGAAAGGCACGGTGAGCCTTAAAACAGGTAGGCCATTAGCAAAAGATGCCTTGATACCTGTTATGGAGAATATCCTAAAAGCCAATAATGCATTCTTAGCAGAAAACGAAGGTGTATTTCAAATACTTCCTGCAAGCGAAGGCCTTAGTAGTGTGGTAACACCATCATATGAATTGGATCGTCAGAAAGGCTATCAAATTATTGTCGTGCCACTACAGTATATTTCTGCAACTGAAATGAAAAATGTATTGCGCTCATTGCAAGGTGAAAATGCAATGATACAAACTGATCCATCACGAAATATTTTATTAGTGTCTGGCACGCAAGCGGAACTAAGAAATATGCTAGATACGGTTGAAATTTTTGATGTAGACCAATTTAAAGGCATGTCCACAGCGATCTTTCGGCTAAGCTCATCATCTGCCGGCAAGGTCATTCAAGAATTAAATCAAATATTTGGATTTAGTGGTGAAGAAGGCCAGGCAGATGTTTTACGCTTTGTAGAAATCGAGCGCTTAAATGCAATATTGGCAATAACACCACAACGTAGATATTTAAATACTGTTTCACAATGGGTAGATCGACTCGATCGAGTTGATAATAGTATCGCGCGAACATTGCATGTGTATTTTGTGCAGCATTTGCGTGCGGGCTATTTAGCACAAATTCTTTCAGAATTATTTAATGCAGATGTTTCTACACAAGATGCAAACCAACAACAAGCAGCATTAGCGCCGGGATTGGCAGGTGGAACTATTCAAAGTTCTGGCATTGGCAATTCAGATTCTGGATTTATAAGTGGTGATGCAGATGGTATTAGCGCAGGTGTACCAAGTGGAGCGGGAGCTTCTTTGCCAGGTTCATTAAGCCCAAATTCAGACCGCTTTTCTTCTTCAGATCAATTTAACAATGATTCAAATGGAAGTGGCAATAGTAATTCAGCAATTAAAATTATTGCAGATGAAGAAAATAATGCACTCGTAGTTAAAGCAACAAAAGAAGAATACCAAGATATCGAAGAAGCAATTAAACGATTAGATATTTCTCCGCTGCAAGTTTTGTTAGAAGCGACGATTGTTGAAGTTGAGCTGACGGGTGATTTGGAGTACGGGACTCAATGGTTTTTTAGAAATAATGATATTGATGGAAATACTGGGATAGGTAGATTGGGCGATGGAGTCGGTGGGGCTGATGCTGGCTTAACTGGTGCTGTAACAAATGGTGGTTTTTCTTATTCTCTTGTTGATTCAGGCGGAATTGTCCGTGCTGTTCTAAGTGCACTTGCACAGGATGATAAAATGCAAGTTCTTTCTTCGCCATCTTTAATGGTATTAGATAATCACACTGCGTCTATAAATGTTGGAGATCAAGTTCCGGTGCGTACATCCGAGTCTACCAACACGGGAACAAGTGATCTGGTTACTAGCACCATTCAGTTTGTAGAAACGGGCGTCACACTGCAGGTAGCCCCGCGTGTAAGTCAAAATGGCACTGTGGTAATGGATATCTATCAAAACATTCGCACAGCTAATCCAACGACTTCTTCTGCAATAGATTCGCCAACAATCGATCAAAGAGAAGTTAGTACATCTGTATCTGTTCCAAGTGGAGACACAATTGTGCTTGGAGGGCTTATTCAGGATACAAATTCAGATGGGAATATTGGAGTTCCTGGACTACGTAATTTACCGGTTTTAGGGCCGCTATTTGGCACAACAACAAAACGATCTGAGCGAACTGAGTTACTAGTCTTAATTACACCAACCGCAATACGAAATGCTGCAGAAGCTCGTGAGGCAACACTTGAACTTCGAGAAAAGTTGGATGGATTAGACATACCAGAATTGAGTAATCCAGAGGCCAAAATTAAAGCGATTGAACACCACGGAATAAAATGGTGATTGATATAGCACATAAATAGTAATGTTATTAGATAAGAAAATTTATACAAAAAATACAACCAGACTTTTAGTAATAAATATTTAGACTATAATTGAGTTGGCTGTTTACACATCACAAAAAATATAATTATAAGATGTTAGGTTAGGCTTACAATAAACACTAGAGCAACTACTATGGGTCGGTAGTGAAAAGTTGCCAAAGGAGGAGTTATTCGAGCTGATCGAACTAATTCGTTTGCCCCTACAACTAAGCTACCTTTCATAAGACAAAAGGTTCCGCTTTCAGTTGTCGTACTTCTGTTGTCTTCATTATTAGCGCTTCTTACATGGAGTGGTTGGGAGCAATATTCACAATATAAAATTGCACAAGATGAGCTTATGCAACGCTCATCATGGGCTGCTGCAAATGAAATTTCCAATTATGTTGAACAAATGGAAACCAATATTCGCATGTTTGCGGATGCTGAAACAGAATTTTTGGAAAATGCCAAACTAAATACTTCTGATGCAGTAGTTAGTTTAAATCGTAAGGTCAGTATTGCTTATCCTGATGCGATTAATTTTCTTATATGGGATCGCAATGGAAAATTAATCATTGATTCCGAAGGCACGCAAAAAAATAAACCCGAAGTATATTTATTGCCTTCTATTAGTGACAGTAAAGTTGAATATGCAGTTAGCATGCACCTTGGATCAGAACATGATCATTTTAATATTGTAGTCCCGTGGAAGCATGAAAATAATTTCTTAGGAATCTTCGGTATTAGTTTTCCGTCTGAACTTGTTCAACCCCTCCTGTATAAACATCAAAATGCTGATTATCAACTTGTTTTGTGGCGGCAAGACGCACCCGGTATGGTTGAGTTGATGGGTCCCGATACGGATTTAGAACTGGTAAATGAAATTTATCTTGAGCCGGAAGATATGCAGCGTGTTGGCGCAGTTGCTGCAATCAGTGGAACTCAATGGGATGTAGTTTCGTTGCATAAGCTACAACTATTTTCAAATAAGTTAAAAAATATCATTTTAAGTGGCTTATTGAAATTTCTAGCGATCATGGTGGTCGTGCTGATTGCTTTTTATCTTTATAACAAAGAAACCAAACGTAGATTTGAAGCAACAGAAGAAGCACGTAAACGTGAACAGCGTTTACAATTGGCGCTTGAGAGCACTCAAGATGGTGTTTGGGAGATCGACTTAGGTGAAGATGAATTCCATTTTGATGATCGCTGGTTTGATATGCTTGGATATTCAGTGTCAGATTTCCAAAATAATAAGCACCCCTGGGAGTTGTTAGTTCATGCTGATGATCTGGAAGAAACAAAGCAAATTTTTCAAGCACACCTGCTAGGTGAGACTGACTTTTATGAGCATGAGCATCGTCTGAAACATAAGTCAGGTGAATGGAGATGGGTGCATGAACGTGGGCGAATTTTAGAACGATCAGAAGAAGACGGAACACCCTTGCGAGTAATTGGTATTTCTGCAGATATCACTACACGAAAACAAGCAGAAATTGCATTACGTCGCAATGAGGATGCGCTACATTCTTTTTACTCAATTACTTCAGTTGATGAAACATCATTACACAATCAAATTCAGTGCTTATTAGTTAGCGGTTGTCAGCATTTGGAAATGAAATGTGGAATTTTTTCTTATATTGAAGGTGATCGTTACACAGTGATGCAAGTGCATACCACATCAACAAGTTACAAAATTCAATCCGGAGATAAATTTGATCTGGGTATAACTTATTGTAAATTAACAATTGAGTCACGTAATGCAATGGGTTTTGCGCATGCCAAGAAAACTGAAATTATTAATCACCCCGCATACGATGCATTACAACTTGAGGCATATTTAGGTGCACCAGTTTACTTAGATGGAAAACCCTATGGCACATTAAACTTTACGAGTATTGAGCCACGTACAGAAGAATTTACTGATAGCGAAAAACAATTTGTGCAAATGATGGCAGAATGGATTTCAAATAAATTGCAAAGCCAATTTGCCGAACAGCGTCGTAAAGAAATTAGCAAAAAGCTTGCGTTGCATTTAGAAAACTCGCCTACAGCAATTGTAGAATGGAATTCTGGTGGAGCTATTAGGAGATGGTCCGTGCAGGCTGAGCAAATACTTGGTTGGAGTGAAGCAGAAGTCATTGGCAAGATGCCGCAAGAGTGGCCTATTAGACATCCTAGCCAAAAAGATTTCTTGCAAGAATTACAAACCTATATGCAAGATTCGGGGGCAACTTCAAATCAATTCTTAATTCAATTCCAAGACGAATCAGGAAGAGTTAAACATACGGAATGGGCAACTTCACAATCTACAGAACTATTCAAAACTAATTATTCTTATTTAGCGCTAGTGCATGATGTGACTGAACGAGTAGAGATTCAGCAGGAACTATATAGGAGTCAAACTCGTTTAAATGATTTGTATGAAAATGCGCCTGATATGTATTTCTCTGTTGATGCAAATGGCATTATTCGATCAGTAAATCAGTTTGCTGCTGAGTATTTAGGTTATGAAAAGAGTGATTTGCTAAATATGCCAATATGGAACTTAATTCATGGTAATGATATCCGCCGCGCAAATCGACACCTAAGCGTTGTATTTGAAGATCAGGTTAATGAATTTGAAATGGAAGTTCGCATGCTTACTAGAGAAGGCGAGCTAATTAATACGCATCAACGTCTGCGTTTAATAGAAGCTCAATCAGGAATGCCACGTGAATTACGAATTTTATGTAGAGACATTACTCAACTCGCAACAAGTCAACAAGAACGTCTTGACCACATCAAAGTCCAGCGTGATGAAGTTAGCAGAGAAATGCGGCATCGAATTAAAAATAATTTACAGGCTATAGTAGGTTTACTAAAAGTTAATTTAGATACTTATCCTGAATTGCATGATGTTTTAGTAACTTCAATCAACCAGGTGGATACAATTTCAATTGTTAATAATTTGATGATTGATTCTGAACACAGGTTAGTCAATTTGGTAGAGCTGGTTAAACGTATCACTCAAGCTTCAAGCAAACTTTTTTCTCAAGAAGTTTCATTTGAGGTTTTGTGCAATGATGCTGAGTATGTTGAGCTCTGGGAGGAAGAAACGGTCGCTCTTTCCTTAATTATTTCTGAATTGGTCACTAATGCGATGAAGCATCGTTCTGAGGATGCGATGAATTCTGATGATGTGCGTGTTGTAGTGCGTGATCAAGGAGAAAGCATTGAGATTGAAATTGCAAACAAAGTCTCGATAACTGATCAAGTATTTAATTTTGATGAGAGCTTGCAAAGTGGTGGAGTTGGTATGGGTATGGTGCAGTCATTGATGCCACCTGAGGGCGCAGAACTTGAATACCAGCAAATAGATGAATATGTGCAGGCAACTCTGATTTTATATGCCCCGGTGATTCTGAATATGTTTACATCAGAAATGAATGTTTTAGAAGCCATCTCATAAATATTCAATAAGTTATTAAAAAAACACGTTTTAAAACATTTTAATAAAAAGGTTTAAGGAAACTATAAATTAAGTTTGTTAAACTCGTCAGTTAAACAAAAATGTAAAAAGGGCAAAGACCCTTATAAGCAATTCACAAAATTAAATAATAGCGACGCTATTGTGAGGAGAGAAATATGGCCAGAGCCCAGATACTACTTGCCGATGATGATCGCGTTATACGTGTTACTTTAGCTAAAAATTTACGCCAATATGATTTTGATGTTATTGAAACTAGCAATGGCAAACAAGCGGTGCAAATGGGTTGTGAAATTAGACCGGATCTTGCCATTATGGACTTTCAAATGCCTGATATGACAGGTGTGGATGCTGCGCAAGAGCTTAAGGATAAAGCTGATGTTTCTTGTATATTTTTATCCGCTTATTCTGATGATGAGTATGTAGCCAAAGCAGCTGAAGCTGGTGCGTTGGGTTATCTCGTTAAACCAATTGATGTTCAACATGTGCTACCTACTATTGAATCAGCGATGAAACGCGCAGATGAGATTAAGCAGCTCAAACAAACGGAATCTCAATTAAATACTGCATTACAACAAGGGCGTGAAACCAGTATTGCAATAGGAATTTTGATGGCGCGGTACAATATCAGCTCCGAGCAAGCATTCGAAATGTTGAGATCTGAGTCGCGTAATCAGCGAAAAAAAGTAGGTTTTATTGCTGCTGAACTGGTTAAATCTGTTGATAATGTGAATCGATTTACAGGCGAGATGTATGAACGTAGCCAAAGTAAACTAAATTAACTTGAGGTTATAGTGATCAAGCAAGAATGCACTAAATCTGTACATTATTTAAGTGAATTTAAAGTAAAGCCCGTAACTTACTAATAGTACATGAGTTGTACAAATTTGAATTTTTATTCAATCTAAAAGTTAGCATTAGTGCTTGAATTAATTAACTTATTGGCCTATAACATCAAACTAGTTTTTAGCATTTTGCTGCTGTCAATGCAGCATTAAATAGCTTCAGGACCTAAACACTGTCCTATCATCAACTCGAAAATATCGAGTCATTCAAACGTCCAAAACAATGACGTTAATTTTGTATTCATCAGGCCTTGTACCTGCCTAAATTTTCAAAGATTTTAAGATTTGTTTGCAAGGCAATCATATTTGCTTAGCTACAAAAGAAATTTAGTAATGTTTGATTGAGCTTTTATTTGTGCTTGATCCATCAAACTAAATTTCAATAACTGATGTATTTAGTTACTTCAATCATGAAGAAATGAATGATGTGATTTTTAAAAATAAAAATGAGTTACATCAAAATACATTAATAGAAATGTAAGACTACTTGGAGGGAGGATATGAAAATATCTAAATCAATATTTTTAACATTGGTGGTGTCATTTTTTATGATTCCACTAACCAATGCTCTGGCAGAAGGTGGCGGTGGAGGTTGTGATTATGACCTTCGTAAAGGTGCCGTATTTGTAAATGAAAATAGAACTAAACGTGATGATGACGGTAATGCACAGCAAAATCGTTTAATCGTATTTTCACGTGGCGAAGGCGGAACACTTACTGAAGTGCAACGTGCTGAGTCTGGTGGCTATGGTAACGATGACGGTATTGTAACCTCAGGCCAATTTTCAGTAATTGTGCAAAAGTGGGAAAATCGCACTTATGCAATGATGATTAATGCAGGTTTTGACCCAACTAGCGATAGCTTAGCGGGTTCGGTTTCTGCATTCCGCGTAAACAAATGTCGTGTTCGTTTAACGGATACTGCTTCTACTGTTGGACAAGAGCCACGTTCAGTATCTCGCGATTCACGTCGTGTACTTGGATTTGCACGTGACTTAGTCACAACAATTAACGCAGGTTCAGGTGAAGTTGAATTTAATGGTTGCCCAGGTTTGCCTGTAGGTTTCATGACACCACTTGGAACAATTTGTGGTGAGCGTCCAGAAATTGAAGATTTTGAACCCACTTCATACACGATTTATCGCTTTAATAATCGCCGTGGTACTTTCAGACGAATTGCATTTGGTGAGACGCGTGATCCTAATGGTGACCCAGCTCAATCTTCTTTCATCAATGAAGGACGCCAAATTATCGTTTCACAGCGTAATACTTTTTTCGCATTAGGTAACGGTACTGAAGATGATATCGTTGAAGTAATCAAGCTTCGCTTGAATGGACGTCCAGTTCGTGATCGCTCTGGTTTTGCTGGAGCTCTGGCAAAGATTCTAGGTTACAACTTCGGTGGTACTGGCCCATTTAATGGCGCAAGCCCAGATGACATAGCGCCACGTTTCACCAACCCAGTCGTCAGTGAAACAACAGGAAATGACAACTTTGGTTTCTCTGTCCTTCCTAGACCAGGTGATGACTTTAATGATTGTGTCATCATGACGCATGGTAGCTTCCAACAGCGTGGCCAAGGTGGCACTTCACAATTCACTATTAATAAGTTTGGTGCAAAAGTTCGTATTCAACCGAACAAGCCAGATAACGGTGATGACACTTGCTGGTCACAAATTTCAACACGTACCAATACGGTATATGCACAAGCATTCTTTAATTCAGGCATCTCTATTCGTAGAATGGATATTAATACTTGTATTATGGAAGATGGTGGCCCGCCAGTAATCGTTGTTGATGGTGTGCCTCAGTTCTCAGGTGTGGTTGAAAATTTCCGTCATAGAATCAACAGTTCACCAGCTAATGATGCAAATCGTGGTGCGAATCCAACTGATCAAAGCGACTTCTTGTATCAGGCAGGTGGCTTAGATATGGCATTGACTCAAGGTCCACTTGATGAGACTGAGTATCTGTATGCGTTAAACACGCCTGTGCCATTTGCTAGTGGCCAAAATAGCTCGGGTGATTGGACGTGGTTACCGGGTGGCGCAACTACGATTGCAATCTATCGAGTGATTGAAGATTGTACTGGTGAGGACACTATTTTTAGAAAGAGTGACGGTACAGATGATTGTCGTCCAGGTGACTTAGAGTTTGTTGGTCGTTATACACCACCAGCTGAAGGCGATCAGGCAATCTCAAGCAGTGGTTTTGGTATCGCTGCTATTTAATCGAGGTCAACTAGCCTTAATTAAATCTTAATGTTCCTTTTAAGTAGTCGTCTATGGGTAGCTAACATGAGGTTAGCTACCCAAATAACTAAGCGAAAAAAGAGATTTGAGTGAAATTAGAATTATCAAAGAAGTGAAAAGTTTGAAACGTAGTCAAACATATGCCCAGTCCAAGCATATTCACTTAAATTCTAATGAAAATTATGTAGCTGTTTAATGAAATCCTTAGCCTAGATCTTGCACGGATGATTGTTAAACCAAAAATTAAAAATTGTGAGGATAAAAGTGAAACAGCAATTTAGAAAAATATTTTTAGCAGTTTTATTGCTAGTTTTTGCGTCATTTATAAGCGCAAATATAGCAGTTGCTGAAGACGCTATACCTGATGAAATTCAGGCTTTACTACCTTCAGGTGGTGATTCCGGTGCCGCTTCTGAGGAAGCTGAATTTTTAGCAGAGTTTGCTGATGATGATAGTGGTGTAGCGCTGTCAAATGCCGAAGTTGAAGTCGTTATCATGTCTGATGGTGATGATGGCAATCAATCCAATAACGTTGGTAATGGTGCAAGCAATGATGCCGGATTTGCAGAGCCTCGTGGTTCAAGTGGTGGTAGCTTTGCATCAAACAGTGTCTCTTTAGATGATTTCCCTGAAGATGTGCAAGATATATTGCAAGACGTTTTAGGTGGTAATGGTTCAGGTTCAGGTTCAGGTGGATCTGGTAATGCTGGATCCGGATCATCAAACAATGGTGGTTCAATTTTGGATCAACTAGGCGGTATTGATGGTATTCCACAAGATCTCATCGATGAGCTCTCTGATATTCTAGGTGGGGGCAATGGAAGTGGAGGCAATGGAAATGGTGGTGGCAATGGTAGTTCAGGAGGTGATCTTGATAACCTAGCTGAATTACTCGCAGGTATTGATGATATACCACCTGAATTATTAGCTGCATTACTTGAAGCTTTAGGTAACAACGGTGGGGGCAATGGAAACGGTGGCGGAAACGGTGGTGGAAATGGAGCAGGCTGTGATTATGATCTCAGAACAGGCGCGGTCTACTTTAATGAAAACCGAGTTAAACGTGATGATGCTGGTAACGCACAACAGAACCGTTTAATTGTATTTTCTCGTGCTGCTGATGGCACGCTAACTGAGGTACAACGTGCTGAGTCAGGCGGTTATGGCAATGATGCTGGCATCGTTACTTCTGGCCAGTTTTCAGTAATCGTTCAAGAATGGAAAAATCGTCAATATGTAATGATGATTAACCCTGGCTTTGATCCAACCAGCGATAGCAAAGCAGGTTCTGTTTCAGCATTTCGTGTGAATAAATGTAATGTAACTTTAACTGACACAGCTTCAACTGTTGGGCAAGAACCACGTTCCGTTACTAGAGATACTCGTCGACTAGGTGGGAAGACGCGTGATTTGGTCGCAACCGTAAATGCTGGTTCAGGTGAAGTTGAATTCAACGGTTGCCCTGGATTGCCCGTAGGCTTTTTAGCACCAACAGGCATTACTTGTGGAGAGCGACCAGAAATAGCAGATCCAGAGCCTACTTCATACACCATTTACCGCTTCAACAATCGCAGAGGTACTTTCCGTAGAATTGCGTTTGGGGAGACACGCGATGAGAACGGTGATCCGGCACAAATGACTTTCATAAATGAAGGTAGACAACTCATTGTTTCACAGCGAAACACATTCTTTGCCTTAGGTGATGGTACAGAAGATGATATTGTTGAGGTAATTAAGTTACGTGCAAATGGTAAACCTGTAGGAGATAAATCCGGATTTGCAAATGCATTTGCAAAACTATTGGGTTATACAAATCCAGATGATATCGCACCACGTTTCACTAACCCTGTAGTGAGTGAAACAACTGGTAACGATAATTTCGGATTTTCTGTATTTCCACGTCCAGGAAGTGACTTCAATGATTGTGTCATCATGACACATGGAAGTTTCCAGCAACGTCAGCAAGGTGGAACATCTGTGTTTACCTTAAGTAAGTTTGGAGCGAAAGAACGTATCATTCCAAACAAACCAGATACTGGTGATGACACATGTTGGACGCAAATTTCGACACGCACGGGCACACTGTATGCACAGGCATTCTTTAATTCAGAAGTTTCGATACGTAGTTTTAATCAAGAGACTTGTAATATCACAGACGGTGGTCCACCTGTTACAGTTGTAGATGGTGTTCCACAATTTTCTGGATTGGTCGAAAATAATAAGCATGCAATTTCTAGTTTCCCTGCAAATGATGCTAACAATGGGTTTTTGCCTACAGATCAAAGTGATTTCTTGTATCAAGCTGGTGGGTTAGATATGGCATTGAGTCAAAATCCTACTGATACGGAATATCTCTATGCATTAAACACACCTGTTCCATTTGCGATTGGTCAAAATAGCTCAGGAGATTGGCTCTTTCCACCAGGTGGATTTACTACAATTGCTATCTACCGTGTAATTGAAGATTGTGCTGGTGAAGACACTATCTTTAATAAACTTAACCCAGATGGATCCGATACAGGTATAGATGATTGTCGTCCGGGTGATTTACAGCTTGTGGGCCGTTACACACCTAGTGATGATCAACCGATGCCAAGTAGTGGTTTTGGTATAGCAGCTTGGTAAAAATCTAGGCCCGAAGTTTTATTAGATAAAAATTTCCCGCCTAATTCAATGAAGTAGCTAACTTTCTCATCAAAAGTTGGCTACTTCGTTAACTGTCATTAGTCCGAGAAACTAAAATTATTGATTTATATTTCAATGATGATTGTTTGCTCATGATTCTTTTTATATTCTAATAATCAATTTGATCTTAACTAGTTAAGTGTCTCTATTTTAGGGGTGTTGATCGGTATCTCAGTTGTATATTACAAATATAGCTTTAACGTTACAGAAATTGCTATATTTGAATTTATAGCCCATTTGGAGATACTGATTAATTTGGCCCCAAGCCCTAAAAAGATATACCTGGTAGATGATGATAGGATCGTGTGCCATTCACATACGATAATTTTGCAAAAGTATGGTTATGATGTTGAGGTATTTAATTCTGCTGAAAAATTTCTAGAAAAACACCCAAAACCAGAAGATGGAATCCTGGTATTGGATCAAAATATGACAGGGATGACAGGCTTGCAACTCCAGCAAAAATTAATTGATGAAGGTGTAGATATACCGATCGTATTTATCACAGCGATGTATAAAGCAGTTAAAGAGGCTGCGACTAAAAATGGAGCACTTGGTGTGTTTGAAAAGCCATTTGACCCCAAAGAGTTAGTAGATTTACTGCAAAACAGTTAATTGACCGATTTTGATTATTCTTTAACCATTCTATTATGCTCATACTTGTACAGTGCGACTAGTATGTACAGACGGTGTTTATGAACTTGAACCCTTGCTATAGAATCGACTCTAATAGACTTAACAAACACTAATAATTATCTAAGGCATTGAATATGTTGCTTAAAACGCGCAAACAGATGGATCTGAATGAATCGGATATTACTGATCAATCTATTTATAAAGAGCGCAGAAAGTTTATAACTAAATCGGCAACGCTTACCGCCATGTCTATGGCGCCCTCATTAGCTATGTGGCCAAATATTGGTGCTGCAGACATCAATTTTAAAAATATTATCAAGAGTGAATTTTCAACTAAGGATGAGCTTACACCCTATGATGCTGTGAGTAGTTATAACAACTTTTACGAACTGGGTTTGGACAAGGGCGACCCTAAACGTAATGCAAAACATCTCAAAGTTAAGCCTTGGAGTGTCCTTGTATCAGGAGAATGTGAAGAAACAGGTGAATATGACCTGGAAGATTTTATATCACCGGCAAAACTAGAAGAAAGAATTTATCGCTTACGTTGTGTTGAAGCATGGTCGATGGTGGTTCCATGGGTTGGTGTTGAGTTAGGGCCGATACTGAAAAAGTTTAAACCAACTTCTAAAGCGAAGTTTGTTGAATTTAAAACAATATTAGACCCAGATAATTTGCCAGGCCAAAGTCGTGCTGTTCTTGAATGGCCCTATCGTGAAGGATTGCGAATAGATGAAGCAATGCATCCTCTCACTATTCTAGCCGTAGGTTTATATGGTAAGGAGCTGCCAAATCAAAATGGTGCGCCATTGAGATTAATTGTGCCATGGAAATATGGATTCAAGAGTATTAAATCTATTGTTAGTATCAATTTTTTAGAAGAACAACCCGCAACAAGCTGGAATGTTGCCGGTCCTAGAGAATATGGATTTTACTCCAACGTTAATCCTGATGTGGATCATCCTCGCTGGAGTCAAAAACGCGAACGCAGAATTGGGGAATTTTTAAAACGAGAAACCTTACTTTTTAACGGCTATGCAGATGAAGTTGCAGGTTTATACTCTGGTATGGATTTAAAGAAAAACTTTTAGAATTAATAAATAAAACACCCAAAAAACTGTGTTAACTAATCAATCGGGCAAAAGATATAAGCCCGTGCTTTTTGTATTGCTGCTTGTACCACTAGGCTTTCTTGTCTATCGGTTCTTAGTTAATGATTTGGGCGCGAATCCTATTGAAACGATCAATCGTTATACCGGAGATTGGGCATTGCGAATTCTACTTGCTACGCTTGTATTCTCGCCCTTAATAAGAATCACGCATTGGAATAACATAATTCAATTTCGACGCATGTTTGGTCTGTTTGCGTTTTTTTATGTTTGTGTGCACTTAACTTCTTATATCGTTCTTGATCAGTATTTCGATTTTAGTGAAATCATTGACGATGTTTTTAAACGACCCTTTATCACTGCAGGTTTTTCAGCATTCATTCTACTCATTCCTTTGGCAATCACATCAACCAATAAAATGGTTGAGCGATTGCAATATCGCTGGATTCAATTGCACCGACTTGTCTACATTATTGCTATCTTAGCCGTCTTGCACTTTTGGTGGATGGTGAAAGTCGATACGCGCGAGCCAATGATTTATGCAATTATTTTAGCTATTTTACTTGGCTTTCGGTTGATCTTTTACATCAAGCGAAAAGTTTAACGTCTTCATGATTTAAATGTCTTGGTCTTACGTTATTGTTTTAGATCAAGGCACGCACTCAACGCGTGCAATCATTTACAATGAATCAGGCGATTCAATTTTTAAGTCACAGCGGGAAGTTGATCTTTTCTATCGTGACACAACCCACGTTGAGCAGAATGGGCAAAATATTCTGAATTCTTGTCAATTTGTAATGAGTGAAGCCCATGCTTATGTGCAGAAAAATAATCTTGTAAACATTGCTATTGCAATAACTACACAACGCTCCACTGTAATTGCCTGGGATAAAGATAATGGCGAAGCTATTTCACCTGCTTTAAGCTGGATGGATACGCGAGCATCGGGTTATTTAAATAAAATTTTAATAGATGAACATGATATTAAAAAGAAAACTGGTCTTCCATTATCTCCTCATTATGGCGCTTCAAAACTAAAATGGTTACTGGAGCATGATAAAAATGTCATGCAGATGCAAAAGCATGGCAAATTAATGTTAGGTCCACTGGCAGCATTTTTGATCTATAACCTAGTCAAACAACAGCCAAATTATCTGGATTATTCAAATGCGCATCGAACATTATTATGGAATTTGGAAACTAGGGCTTGGGATCAAGAATTATTAGATGCGTTTTCAATCGATCCAAGATATTTGCCGCAAGTGGTTCCAAATGAGTATCACTATGGAATAATAAAAGAGTTAGATTTTCCACTTGTTATGGTCAATGGTGATCAAAATAGTGCTGTCTATGGTTATGGAGTGCTTGATACAGGTACAACCTTTACTAATATTGGAACAGGTGCTTTTGTTTTGGCGAAAAGCGAGCAACGTCCAATATTGAACACCGAGTTACTTGCAAGTATTACCTATAGTTCCGAGCAAACACAAAATTATGCGTTGGAAGGTACCGTGAACGGTGCTGGTGCTGCCATGACTTGGGCTGAGAATGCATGGGGCTTGAGTAATATTGAATCGATAGAATGGAAAGATGTATTCGATGTGCCGATTTTTCTAAATACAATTGGTGGCTTGGGTTCTCCATTTTGGAAAAGCAATCTTAAGCCAAGATTTCTAGATGCAGGTAAAACGTATAACGACTACACAACACAACAATGTATGGCTGCATTAATGGAAAGTATTGCATTTTTACTTGCGATTAATATTGAAGAAATGAATAAGTATGGTATTGAAACAAAAAAAATACTTGTTTCAGGTGGAATGAGTAAGGATCATCATTTGTGTCAATGCTTAGCGAATATATTGTCAGTATCTGTGCAAGTTTCAAACTTAAAAGAAGCAACTTCACGTGGAGCAGCATGGCTTACGATGCAGCAGCCTAAGTGGGATGTTATTGAGCGTAATGAATTTCAATCAAATAATGATGAAGAACTACAATCTCGTTATGTAATATTCAAGAGAGAGATCGTGAGGTTAACGCATTGAAAAATCGATTAGTAGCTCATCGTGGAGATATGGAAACCTACCCTGAAAACACATTGTTAGCCTTGACCAAAGCAGCAGAGCTGAATTTCAGTTTTATCGAACTTGATATTCAATTCTCTAAAGATATCACTCCAGTTGTGATTCATGATGACAGCTTAGTGCGCACGACGGGTATAGATAAGAGCGTATACGCAAGCGATGTGAAAGAATTACTTTCATACAATGCTTTGACTGCATTTAATAACGATGAGTCATCTAAATTGTTAATACATATTTCACCATTAGAAAAAGTTGTAGAGGTATTAAACAAGTACTCAAATCTAACATTGTTTGTAGAGATAAAAAGGCAATGCTTGGAACATTTTGATATCGATATGGTGATTGATCGAGTTTTAGAAAGCCTCAAATACGCAAAAATTGAGATAGTAATCATCTCATTTGTAAAAGAGATTATTGAGGCGGTAAAGCTGAAAAATAAATATGCAACTGGTTGGGTACTAAGTAAATATGACCAAGTTAACCATGCGATTGCAGAAGATATACAGCCTGACTTTTTATTTTGTAATGTAAAAAAAGTTAATCAGCCCTCTGATTTATGGAAAGGCCCATGGAAGTGGGTGCTTTATGATATTAAAAATCCTAGCTTTGCATACGAATTACTAGAGCAGGGGGTAGACTTAATCGAAACTGGGGATATTGTGAAATTAAACAATTCTGAGTTCTTTGCTAATGGATGAATATGATGTTGTGGTCATCGGTGGTGGAATTCATGGTGTTGGGGTAGCTCAAGCTGCAGCAGTACGTGGTTATAAAACCGTATTACTAGAACAATATGGTCGCCTCGCAGAAGGTACATCCTCACGGTCAAGTAAATTAATTCATGGTGGATTGCGTTATTTAGAACAATTTGAATTTTTATTGGTACGCGAATGTTTAATTGAGCGCGGTTACTTGCTTGTAAACGCACCTGGCTTAGTCAAATTGACACCTGTTTATATCCCTGTATATAAAAGCTCTAAGCGCTCTGCTTGGATAATTCGTGCAGGACTATCTTTATATGCGCTATTAGGAAATCTTGCTGCAGATGCTCGTTTCAAAAAGATTAAAAAATCTAACTGGAAAAAATTGCGTGGGCTCAATCAAGATAATTTAACTGCGGTTTACCAATATTATGAAGCACAAACAGATGACCGTTTATTAACACAAGCAGTAATGAATTCTGCACAAAATCATGGCGCAGAACTCATTTTAAATGCTGAAGTAGGCAATATTGAATTGCATGAACATGAAAGTATTATTAGTTATACCGATGCAGAAAATCAGGAGCAAATTTTAAAAGGAAAAGTCATAGTAAACGCTGCAGGACCATGGGCGGATAAAGTTGTTGACTGTGTTCAGCCTAAGCAAAAAAATGTCCAAGTCGAACTCGTGCAAGGTTCACATATTATACTTCCAATACAAATAGGTGATGTGATTTTTTATATTGAAAGCCCAGCAGATCAACGCCCAATATTTGTTATGCCCTGGTATGGAAAGACCATGATTGGTACCACAGAAAGCATTTTTGAAGATGAACCTGGTAAAACTGCTCCGCTAGAAAATGAGATTAATTACTTATTAGAAGCATTATATTTCTACTTTCCTGATCTTAAAGATAAAAACTTACAAATTAGCGAGCAGTTTTCAGGGTTGAGAGTGCTGCCACGAAGCCAAAAAAATGCTAACCAACGTTCACGTGAAACCATTTATTTGCGTGATCGTAAACACAAACCAAGACTATTATCTATTTTTGGAGGCAAGCTGACTGCATATCGAGCTACTGCCGAGCAGGTATTGGATTATATTGAAACGTCACTGCCTAAAAGAAAGTATCC
>JBCCEI010000013.1:0-27026 GCA_039030355.1 Pseudomonadota bacterium
ACGCTTCAATATTTTCATCAAATATATCACGCACTAATTCAGTTGGTTTACTAGAAAGCACTTTTGATAATGGCAACATGCCTAGATAATGGTCATAACGATCAACTACAAATAATGAATCCGTTGCAATCGGTAGTTCGCCACGGGTACGAAGGTATCGTAAGACCACATCTAATGTCACATCACGACGCACGGTGACGGTGTCTGTGTTCATGAGACCACCAGCTGTATCTTCATCATAAGAGAGCACCGCCTCTAAGCGTTGGCGGTCTTGATAGTCCATGCTTGAAAGGGCTTTTTCTGTAACCGTATCTGGAAGGTCCGCTAATAAATCTGCCAAGTCGTCGATTTCTAGTCCTTCAGTCGCAGAGACAAGTGCATCGCTATCCATGAGTTTGATTAAGCCATTGCGTACTTCGTCACCGACGTTCAATAAAATTTCACCATCATCATCATGATCCAACATGTTCCAGACGATGCCGCGTTGAGAGTGGGGCAGTGCTTCGATTAGATTGGCTATTTCAGCAGGATGTAATGCATTTAAAACTCTACGTGCACGCTGCATGGTGCCGCTTTGTAGAGCATCACCAATGACCTCGAGTGTTTGGTCTTGAGCTTGTGCAGTTGTATCAGGCATGAGTTACCAGAAAGATAAATTATGTGCGCGGCAAGTGTAACTGTTAGCTAGGGGCTTGCCAAAAAAAGAATATATATGCTGAACAGTCTGACAGACTATTCGTTCAATGCATCTACCATTGGGCCGATTTTGTTTGGTACCGTGGTAGATAAAATTTTCTTTGCTTGTTTTTCCAGATAAGCAAGTTTGCTTTTATTAATTATTTGCTTAATTTCTAATAGGTTTGATGGGTGCGCGCTAAATTCCTGCAAGCCTAACCCTAGAAGTAGGCGCGTGTAGCGTGTATCCCCTGCCATCTCACCGCACATTGCTACAGGAATATCTGCTCGCCTGCCTGCTTGTAAGGTGAGGTTGATGAGTTTGAGTACTGAAGGATGGAGTGGGTCATACAAATAGTTTACTTGATCATCGATGCGATCAATGGCTAGCGTGTATTGTATTAAGTCATTTGTGCCTATCGATAAAAAGTCTAATTTTTTTGCAAATATGTTCGCTGAAATCGCAGCAGCGGGTACTTCAATCATTGCTCCTACTGGTATATCTGCATCAAATTCTTTACCTTCTTCTTCCAATTCAGATTTCGCTTGATCTAATATTGTTAATGATTGAGCCAGCTCGATATCGCTGGTAATCATGGGTAAAAGAATTCTCACCGGGCCGCTTGCCGAGGCCCGTAGGATTGCACGTAATTGTTGCTTAAATAAATCTGTATCTTTTAATGATCTTCTAATCGCGCGTAAGCCAAGTGCTGGATTTTGTGTAAGCGGACCTTGATATTCAGGATCAAATTCTTTTTCGGCACCTAAATCTAAAGTGCGAATAGTTAATGGCTTACCTTTTAGTACACGAATAATCTTTCTATATGCATTTAATTGTTCGGCCTCATCTGCAGGTGTTTCTCGATCAATATATAAAAATTCTGTGCGATAGAGTCCAACACCATCCGCACCAGATTTTTTAAGTGCACTAATATCTTCTGAAAGTTCAATGTTCGCTTGCAGGCTGATACGCTTTCCGTCTTTTGTTTTTGCCGAGATGTTTTTTAATGAGCCAAGTTTGCGTTGCGCATCTTTTTGTTCGCGTTGTATATGTCGGTATTCCTTAATGGTAGCTTCATCCATGCCAGCAAGCACCATGCCGCTACTTCCATCCAGAACTAATTGCTCTTCTTGTTGTAAAAGAGTGCGTGCGCTTTGAATACCAACCACAGCGGGTATACCTAAACTTCTTGCTAGGATTGCTGTATGTGAAAGTGGGCCGCCAAGTTCAGTAATGAAACCAGCGATATTTTGATTTTGCATTACGACTGTGTCAGCAGGCGTTAAATCATCTGCAACAATGATGCTACCTTTAAGTGGTTGTAGCTTCATTTGCATGGTGAATTGTTGATCTTTTAGAATTTGCTGCACTAAGTTGATCACATGTTCAATATCATTCAGACGCGTGCGCAAATAGTCGTCTTCCATTTGCTCAAATACCGCTTCTAACTTATCGCGTTGTTGTTTTAGCGCCCATTCAGCATTGCATTGTTGTTCTTGTATGATTTCGATGGGTACTTTGCTAAGCATCGAATCCTTGACCATTAGCAAATGAGAATCAATGAATGCTGCTACATCCTTAGGTGCATCTTCGGGGATGGTGTCTCGAATGCCGCGTAATTGATCTGCGGCATCATCAACTGCAGATTGAAAACGTTCGATTTCAGCCTTGACTTCATGATCTTGAAGTTTGCGTTCAAATACTTCTGGTGCACCACGATTGAGTAAATGGACATTGCCGATTGCAATGCCACGAGATACTCCTATGCCAGATACGATCAACGCCATAGATTTTAATTACTCTGCTTCATCAAATCGATTATTAAATAAGGTTTCGATTTCATTCATTGCTATTTCTTCGTCTTCACCTTCAATCTCAATATTTACTACAGTTCCTTGGCTTGCCGCAAGCATCATTACTCCCATAATACTTTTGCCATTAATCTTTCTATTTTCTTTTTGAATCGTTATTTCACTAGCAAAGTTTGATGCTAGGGCGACAAGTTTTGCTGCCGCACGCGCATGTAACCCCAGTTTATTGACTACAGTGAGGTCTTTATTCAGCACGGATTCTACCTTTTATAGTATTACGTTTATTTGTAGTTATTTCGATTGGCAATCGATGATCCCGTCATGTGCGCCGCTAAGCGCCTTCTCGATTAGCTCATCAAGAGAAAGTTTTGGATAATTCAACACACGAATCAACATTGGCAAGTTTAAACCGGCGATGACATGTATCTGTAAATTACATGCAGATTTGATTTTGTTACAAATGTTACTTGGAGTTGAGCCATAAATATCGGTAAGCACCAATACACCATCGCCCTCATCAATTTTCTTGCAAATTTCAATGGCTTCATCCAATACATCTTCAGGTTTACAAGATACAGATACTGATAAAGCTTTACAGCTGAGTGGCAATGAGTCGCCTAGCATCGATTTTGCAGTAGCTAGTAATTCATGCCCCATTTTTCCATGAGTGATGGTAAGAATAGAAACGGTCATGTTTGTTGTTTTATATTTTTTCTAAATTGCGATGTCTTATAGAAACATGCGTGTCATTAATATTTTCAAGACGTTTTGCCAAAAACTCAGTGATATGTACAGAGCGGTGTTGTCCGCCAGTGCACCCAATCGATACACTTAAATAGCTACGATTCTCTTTAATAAAAAGTGGCAACCACCTTTCAACAAATTTTGCGATTGAATCAATCATTTCTTTAACTTCATCATGTGATTGCAAAAAATTAATCACATCGATATCGGTTCCTGTAAGTTCTCTAAGTGATTTTTCCCAATATGGGTTTGGCAAACAACGCACGTCGAATACATAATCAGAGTCATTTGGTACTCCATATTTGAATCCAAACGATTGTAATAAGATTGTTAGGTTGGAGAATACCTTCTTACACACTTGCTCAGTGATAATGGCGCGTAGTTCCCGCACATTAGTCGATGTGGTATCTATCCGTAAGTCTGCCAGCAGTACCAAATCTTCAAGGATATGCTTCTCCATTTGAATAGCTTCAACAAGTGGCAAGCCATTCTTTGTTAATGGATGCTTGCGACGTGTTTCACTATAACGCTGGATCAGCGTTTCTTCATCTGCTTCAAGATGCACCAGTTCAAGTTCGATGCCACGGTTTTTAATTGCATTTACAATATCAGGGAGCGAAACAATATCTTTACTCGCATTTCGTGCGTCAACACCGATGGCGATTTTTTCATAGTATGTAGAATCTGTAGACGTGAGATGTTCAATGCAGGTAAGTAACAAACTTAGCGGCATATTATCAATACAATAGAAATCGCCGTCCTCTAATGTGTTAATTGCGACCGATTTTCCAGAGCCGGATAGGCCGCTAACGATTACGAGTTTCATAATATTTTATTATTATGTATCACAACGATTTCTTTTGTCGCTGAATAAAGTCTTCACTTGCGTTGTATCCGTTCTTGATAAGTAAATGATCGCGCACTGCAGCTTCGACTAAAACAGCTAAATTTCTTCCGGGTGCAACAGGTAATGAAATGGTGGGAATGTCAATGCCTAGGATGTTGGTTTTTCGCTCTGACAATCGCAGTCTATCCTCGGTTTTTGGCACATCCATTTTTGGAGGAATCATATCAATGATCAGTCTCAAAAATTTATTCGATTTGATTGCACTATCGCCATACATTTCACGAATATTTAATACACCTAATCCGCGCACCTCAAGAAAGTTTTTCAAAATCTCTGGGCAGGTTCCATTAATTGTTTCAGGCGCTATACGCGCAAACTCAGGTGCATCATCCGCTATTAAGCGATGTCCGCGGCTTACAAGATCAAGAGCGAGCTCGCTTTTGCCCAGCCCACTTTTGCCTGTAATTAAGACACCAACGCTGATCACCTCCATGAACACACCATGCAATATTTCTTTTTCAGCTAATGCCTGAGTTAAATAATGCCGAAGTTGATCAATCAATTCATTGCTGGATAGTGACGAGCAAATGATCGGTAAATCATATTTCAAAGATTGTTCGCGAAATCCTTCTGGTGGCGTTAAACCATCGCTTATGAAAATGGCAGCTGATTTTCTTTGGAATAATTGGGTAAGTAAATTATCTAGAATAGTATCATCAGCTTTGTTAAAAAACTTTAGCTCCGTTTCGCCTAGAATTTGTGCTTGGTTTGGGTGTATTAAATTGAAGTAACCCACTAAACCAATTTCAGAAGATGAGAAGGATAGGCGTGTGAAACCGAGTTCGCTGTTTTTATTTCCCGACCACCAATGCAAATCCAGGCTTTCTTGTTTTTGTGTAAACAGATCTGCCGTCTTGAGTGCAACTTGAGTATCTTGTGGGTAAGCAACCGCCATATAGAGTATATACAGCTCAATTTAGAACTGTTCAAGAAGTTATAAAATTCAATGTGCGATATTACTATGCGGCGAGGTGTTTAGGGTCTTGTACTAAAAGTTGATAAAGCTTACTTGAATTTGAGCTTTCTTGTATAGACTCTCTAAGCTGTTCATTATCCAGTAATTCTGCAATGCTAGCTAATAGCTCTAAATGTTCATCATTAGCATCTTCCGGCACGATCATGCTAAATAGGAAGGTCACGGGAAGATCATCACTTGCGTCGTATTCGATACCTTCTTCAAGCTTTAGAATGGCCACATAAATATTGTCCAAATCTTGCATGCGTGAATGTGGAATCGCTATGCCGTTGCCTAAAGCGGTGCTACCAAGTTTTTCGCGTGCAAGCAGCGCATCAAGCACTTTGTTCTTGTTTAATGTGTCATTTTGGTAAGCAAGCGTTTCACTTAATATCTCTAGAGCACGTTTTTTACTGCTCACAGATGGGGAAAATACAATCCCTTGCTCAGAGATGAAATCTTTAATTAACATTTAATGAATAAAACTAGTTTAGGGTGTGATGTTCAACTTCACGTTGATGATGATCTTTTAGCTTTTCTTTGTGCTTTACTATTTGTCGGTCTAATTTATCAACCATACTATCGACAGCTGCATACATGCCATCACTTGTTGCTTCAGCAAAAATTTTACTACCACTTACTTGCAATGAAGCCTCAGCATGATGATCAAGTTTTTCCACAGTTAAAACGACATGCACATTTATTACGTGATCAAAATGTCTGGTTAATTTCTCAAATTTTTTCTCAACATAATCTTTTAAGGAAGAGGTTAAATCTAAATGTTGGCCCGTTATGTTTATTTGCATAATTATTCCTTCAATCACCAATTGTAATAGTTAAGCATATGCTCATGAGGATTAAAATAGTCAAATAATTTGCTTTCTTTCGTTAGATGGGGGTATTCCCAAGGATTCTCTGTATTTAGCAATTGTTCTGCGCGCTACAGTAATGCCTTTTTGTTCGAGTAATTTAGCAATTTTATTATCACTCAATGGTTTAGATTGTGGTTCTTGTTTGACCAGTTTTTTAATCATTGCGCGGATTGCAGTCGCTGAGCATATTCCCCCATCATTTGTGTTGACATGACTGGAAAAAAAGTATTTGAATTCAAAAATCCCACGCGCTGAATCGAGGTATTTGTTCGTTGTTACACGAGAAATAGTTGATTCATGCATATCTAGCTCTTCTGCTATGTCACGCAATACTAATGGACGCATCGCTTCTTCTCCGTACTCAAAAAATGCGCGCTGATGCCGCACAATGGAAGATGCCACACGCATCAGTGTATCGTTGCGACTTTCTAAACTTTTAATGAACCACCGAGCTTCTTGTAATTGATTGCGCAAATAATCAGCATCAGAGCCATTGCTGCTGTCTTTGATCAAGCTCGAATACACTTCATTAATACGAAGTTTTGGTGCGCTTGATGAATTCAGTCTCACTTTCCAAATTCCTTCATGTTTTGCAACATATACATCGGGCACAACATATTCTGATTTTTCAGAATTTACTAAATCACCAGGTCTTGGGTTGAGAGATTGTATTAATAGTATTACTTCTTCTAATTCTTGCTGTTCAAGCTTTGTAATTTTAGTAAGTTGTTTGAAGTTTTTAGTTGCTACAAAGTCAAGATGATTCTCCACCAAAATTCGTGCTTCACTTAGATACGGAGTTTCATCACCTAATTGCTGTAATTGAATGTCTAAACACTCACTGAGATTTCTTGCCCCAGAACCAATTGGATCCAATCGTTGTACAAACTTTAAAATCGCTTCAACTTCATCAATCTCGAATTCATCAGTTTCAACTTCTAGTTCATTTTTTAGGTTTGCGTAAATATCCTCTAACGATTCTTGTAAATAACCTGAATCGTCCAATGAATCTATTATTGTATTGGCTATAATTAAATCTGACCTAGAAAGAGAGCTGAGCTCAAGTTGCCAAACTAAATGTTCTTTTAGAGAACTTGTTTCTTGATTACTTTGGTTCTCAAGATAATCAGAGTAATCATTACTGGTTTGTATACTAGGTGCACTATGAGTGGGTTCGTAATAATCATCCCATTCACTATCGGTTGCCAGCTCATCTGGTAAATTTTCATCGTTACCTAACTCCTTTGCCTCACCATTTTCCTGATCATTATTGCTACTGGAGTTTTCAGAAGAGAGAGCTTCTGTACTATTTTCCTCTTCTGTTTCCAGCATGGGATTGGTTTCAAAGGCTTCTTGAATTTCTGCTTTGAGCTCTAATGAAGACAGCTGCAACAAGCGGATGGCTTGTTGTAGTTGCGGTGTCATGGTTAGCTGTTGGCCTAACCTGGCTTGTAACGAGGGTTTGAGCATGTTTGCAATTATGGCATGGAAATTGCTTGTAGAATACTAATCAAAGGTGCTGCTCATCGTCTGTATACGACACGCAGTACATCATGTTGGGGAGAGGGGTGAGATTGAGATAGATTAAATATTAGCTTAGACTGAAGTTATCACCTAGGTAAACGTCTTGCACTTTTTTGTTGCTGAGTAGGTCTGTGGGTGCACCACTAGCGAGCACACTTCCTTCATTTAGAATATAGGCATGATTACAAATATCTAGCGTTTCACGAACATTGTGATCTGTTATCAATAATCCTATTTCTTTGTCACGCAGTTGTTTAATAATTCGCTGTATATCTTTTACTGATATGGGGTCAACACCTGCAAAGGGTTCGTCTAGTAAAATGAATTTCGGTTGCATGGCAAGTGCACGTGCAATTTCAGCACGTCTTCGTTCTCCACCAGATAGGCTGATACCCTTGTGATCACGTATATGTTCTATTTGCAAATCTGCTAATAATGCGTTGCAGTGCTGTTTTTGTTCTCTGCGCTTAAGGTCATTACGTGCCTCGAGGCTGACTAAAATATTTTGTTCGACACTCAACCCACGAAAAATAGAAGCTTCTTGAGGTAAATAGCCTATGCCGTTTTGCGCGCGCTGATGCATCGGCATGCGTGTAATGTCATTATCATCTAAATATATACTGCCCGTATTGCAATTAACTAGTCCGACTAACATATAGAAGCATGTGGTTTTACCTGCTCCATTAGGTCCAAGTAAACCAACAACTTCACCAGAATCAATTTGTAATGAAACTTGGTCTACAACCATGCGCGACTTGTATTGTTTTTGTAGGTTATCTGCTTTTAAAGTGCTCATATGAGAGATTGTTACTCAGTATTGCTACTGTGTATCTACTTCATTTCGTGAAGATGTGTCACTTGAAGTTTCAGGAAACACAGTGATGTTTACGCGATCATCACCGGTTGAACTTCCTGCTTTAACAATTTCTTTATCAGTAAAAAAAGTAATTCGATCGCTGGCAAATGTATTGCCAGCTTCAGTTAATTTTGCATTTTTAGTCAAAACAATTTTGTTGCCAGTAATGCTATACACCATTTTTTCTGCTTCAGCATTAATCAGTCTTCCGTCATCTGTTTCCTGTTTAAAGGTGCTTAAGTTTCCTTCGGCAATGATTTTTTGTACTTTTTTATTTGCAGTTTCAAGAATTACCAGATCTCCAGTTAATCGCATGCTACCTTGAGTGATTTTTACATTGCCACGATAAGTGCTGACACCAGTCGCATCATTAATTTCTGCAGAGTCCGCTTGAATATTTATGGGTTTAGTGGAGTCATCAGTTAGCCCATATGCATGATTGCTGTAGGTAAGAAATATTAGGATAAATGTTAAAAGCTTAATGCCACAGCTAAATTTATAATGGATCATAAATACCTTTTACATCACTATGCAGCTCTAAAACTTTGTTATTTAAATTTAGTGTCATACCAAGAGCAGTAATTTTTTGTGATCCACGTATTGCGACAACAGGTAAATCTGACTTGACCTGTTGTAAACTTTGGGAAACAGTAAGTTCGTTGGTATAGATACTTAGTGGATCTGGTTCTTCAGTGCTTGCAGGTTGTTTAACTTCAACATTGCCTATCAAGGTAATCACATCATTATCATCTTTTGTGTGACCTTTTTCTGAGGTAGCGTAAATTTTACTGCCATTATCATTAAATATAATAATGTCTGGCGATTCAAACTCACTTGTTTGTTGCTCATGATACAACCAATATTTTGGTGCAGCGAGACGATATTGAGGTAGTCCAATCGGTGAATTGATAATCATGTCGATGTTTTGAAAACTAACCGTAGGCTTGTTAGTTTCAGATATTGTGGTAGTTTCATTAGTGTGCTCACGTTGGTTGAAGAATGTGAGCGTAAGAATCCCACCAGCTACGATTAAACAAAAAATCCATATTAATCTAAACGACATGCTTTATTAGACCGGCCTTAAATTAAATGCGAGTGCTTTTTCTAATAGACCTTGCGATGCAAGTAGTAGTTCACATACTTCGCGTACCGCGCCATTTCCACCACTGTTAGCAGTTTGCCAATGTGCATGCTGTTTTACAAAATCATGTGCATTCGCCACTGCAATGGATAATCCACATTGAGACATGATTTGTAAGTCAACGATATCGTCGCCAACAAAGGAGGTCTGTTCAGCATTCATATTTAGTTTCTTTAGAAGTTCTTGATATGCTGAATTTTTATCGACCGAACCTTGATAAACATGCTCAATGTCTAAATCATGCATACGATGCTCTAGTGCCTTAGAACTACGACCAGTAATGACACCGACTTGAATTCCATAATGCTGTAATAATCGAATACCATGACCATCTTGAGTATTAAAAGTTTTAATTTCATGACCATGTTCATTAATATGAATCTTTCCATCTGTAAGTACACCATCCACATCGAATAAGGCTAGACGTATTTTTTTGGCGCGTTGTTTTATATTTTCATCTATGTTCATTAATCACATGGCCTGCAAAAAAATCATATACATATAAATAAAATAACCTGTCAGAAATACTAACCCGAAAACACGAGGAATAGCGCCTTTGGCTAAAAAAATTAACGCTAAAGTAAACAAAAATACTGTGGCAATGAGCATTGCTGGATAATCACGTTCATAAAATATCTCGGGCAATGAATAGGTAGATATAAGGCTGGCAACAGATGTGACGCCAAGCGTGTTAAAAATATTTGAGCCCATTACATTACCAAGTGCGAGTTCACTATGTTTTTTTAATGCACTCGCAACACATGTGGCGAGCTCGGGCAAGCTAGTACCTAGAGCAACGATAGTTAACCCTATGATGATGTCACTTATACCAAGACTTTGGGCGACACCAACCGCACCCCATACGACGAGTTTTGAGCTTAGCAACAATAAGGCAAGCGCAATCATTAATCCAAGACTAGTTCTGCCAATTGACTGACAAGTTTTAGTAACACAATCTATATCAGTTTCTTGGCCACCAAAATTTGATAATAAATAAAGCGAAAAAATAAGTGCAACAAATAAAATTACACCGTCATAAAAACTTAGTTGATGGTCAATAATTAATACACTAAATAAAAACGTTGCGCCTAATAATAATAAGAAATGATGTTTTAACGTTTGTGCGCTTACGATTACGGGCAAAACACATAATGTTGCACCAAGCACCAGTAAGATATTTGTAATGTTTGAGCCAACCGCATTACCAATAGCTAAGCCAGGATTGCCTTGCCAGGCAGAAATACTTGATACCAACAGCTCAGGCGCAGATGTGCCAAAGCCAAGTATGACGATGCCAATGATGATTTTAGGGATGTTGAAATATTGTCCCAGCAAAAGGGCTTGATCTGCAAAGCTATTTGCACTCCACATTAGAAGCAAAAACCCTATTCCCAGGGCAGCAATAAAAATCAGCATATTTTATTTTGCAGAATTATTTGGAGTTTTTTGGCTAAGTTTCATGAGCTAGTCTATCCATCGCCAAGCATACTATAAGCAGGTATGATAAATGGCTAGTTATGTAAGAATATTGGGCCATTAATGGTCAATTATTTCTTAGTGTATGAAATTCTATAAATAAGAATAATAATTGTGGAATCCATTGTTCAAATCCGTGACCTGCACTTTACGCGTGGCACGCGAAATATTTTTAATGGCATCAGTCTAGATATTCGGGCTGGACAAGTCACTGCTTTCATGGGCCCTAGTGGCACAGGCAAAACCACCTTGCTGAAGTTAATTGGTGGCCAGTTACGCCCACAACAGGGAAATGTTGTTGTTTTTGGCGAGGACATTCATAAAGTTAAACAAGAAACACTTTATGCGGTGCGTAAAAAAATGGGCATGTTATTTCAAAGTGGAGCTTTGTTAACCGATTTAAATGTTTTTGAGAATGTTGCATTTCCTTTACGTGAGCATACAAAACTTCCCGAACAAATCATTCGTGATTTAGTTTTGTTAAAACTTGAATCCGTTGGACTGCGCGGCGCGCGTAAATTAATGCCTAGTCAGCTTTCAGGTGGTATGGCAAGACGTGTAGCTCTTGCGCGAGCTGTTGTGCTAGACCCCAGTATGATTATGTATGATGAACCCTTTACAGGTTTGGATCCTATTACTAAGGGAACAATCGTTACGCTAATTAAAGAATTGAACCAATCCATGGGCTTAACAAGTGTGATTGTTTCGCATGATGTAGATGAGACACTTTCGATTGCAGATTATATATATGTCATTTCTGAGGGAGAGATTGTTGAATCTGGCACATCACAAGATTTACGTAGCAGTACTTCTGATTGGATGCAACAATTTTTACAAGGCATGCCAGATGGACCAGTGCCTTTTCATTATCCCTCAGATGAGTTCAAGTTAGATTTATTAGCGGGAAGATAATGATCACTTCTACATTGCAAAATATTGGTGCACGTGCATTAGGTGTATTTGAAAATCTTGGTAATGCCACAATATTTTTAGCCAAGGTGGTAGCAGCAGTTCCCCATGCGCTAACTCGGCCACGGCTAATTGTAAAAGAAATATATTCCATAGGTGTTCTATCGCTCACCATTATCGTCGTGTCTGGTTTGTTTGTCGGAATGGTGCTCGGCTTGCAAGGTTATGTGACCTTAGTTGATTTTGGTGCGGAAGAATCATTAGGAGTCGTTGTGGCCATGACTTTGGTGCGTGAGTTGGGCCCAGTTGTTACAGCTTTATTGTTTGCGGGTCGTGCGGGTTCTGCCTTGGCTGCAGAAATTGGTTTAATGAAAGCTACAGAACAACTTTCAAGTATGGAAATGATGGCCGTCGATCCAATACGCCGCATTATCACGCCACGATTTATTGGTGGATTTATTTCCGTGCCGCTACTAACCGCAATTTTTACTGCAGTGGGTATTTTAGGAGGTCGTCTTGTTGGTGTTGGTTTGCTCGGTATTGACGAAGGATCTTATTGGTCGCAAATGCAAGCAAATGTAGATCTTATTGATGATGTGGCAAATGGCATGATCAAAGGCGTTGTGTTTTCAGTAGTTTGTGTGTGGATTGCCTTATACAAAGGTTATGATGCGACTCCAACTGCAGAAGGAATTAGTTTAGCGACGACAAATACAGTTGTAAATTCTGCACTTGCAGTGTTGGGATTAGATTTTGTCTTAACTGCATTGATGTTTGGCAATGTTTAAATTTTCATTCATTAATCGCTATTGAGTTTGAATAAAGAAATTAGGTAATAAGAATTATGACAACACGTTTTATTGAAATAATGGTTGGATTGTTTGTTGTGCTCGGTTTCTTGGCGTTGTTCATGTTGGCAATGAAAGTCAGTAATCTCAGCCGGCTTACAAATAAAGAAGGGTATGAAGTAACTGCCTATTTTGAAAATATCGGCGGGCTAAAAGTACGCTCACCCGTTACAGTTTCGGGTGTACGTGTCGGGCAAATCACTAGTATTGTTTATGATTCTGACCGATATGAAGCGCGTGTGATGATGCGCATCCAAGCAGCGCATGATTATTTTCCCATCGATACTACTGCCAGTATTTATACGGCTGGATTATTAGGCGAGCAATATATTGCGCTTGAACCGGGTGCGGAAGAAGATGTACTGACAACAGGTGATACCATAGAATTTACTCAATCAGCTCTGGTTTTAGAGGAAATAATTGGCAAAATTGTTGTCAAACTAACATCTGGGTGATTTAGTATTCCATAAGTTATTGATTTATATAGAGTCTATTTATCGTATTTCATTAGGGAGAAGTATCAAAATGGTGATTCAGTCTTTGTCGAAACAGTATTTAGCATTATCCATTGCATTTTTGTTATTGATGGTGAGCAGCTATGTTTATGCCATTGATGATCGCGCTCCTGAGCAGATCGTTGAAGATACATCTGCAACGATTCTAAAAACCATTAATGAAGAAAACGAACAACTACGTGAAGACCCGACGTTGATCAATGCACTGATAAATGAAACTGTAATACCAATAATTGATTTGGATTCGATGGGGAAGCTCATTCTAGGCAAGCATTGGAAAAAAGCTAGTGAAGCACAACGTTCAGGTTTTATATCTGAATTTAAAGATATGTTAATTCGTACCTATGCAAAGTCTTTAGTGGACTATGGGCATGCAAAAGTGAAGGTATTGCCATCTCGCGAAAAAGAAAAAGGTAAATACTATACTGTGCAATCAGAGCTTGAGGTGGGCTCTGGTAAAGCGCCACTACAAGTTGCATATATTTTTCGTAGAAATAAACAAGAAGAGTGGAAAGTATTTGACCTAGCAGTTGATGGATTAAGTTTAGTCAAAAATTTCCGAACTAGTTTTGGCCAAGAAATTAAAGAGACTTCTTTAGATGCATTGATTGAGCGTTTGGCAAATACTAATAAAACCGGTACAACTGACGAAGTCGCAGAATAAGCAATCACCGTTAAGCTATTTGACTTGTGTCAGAATTTAATCATATACATCCAGGACATTTCAGTGTTACTGGTGATCTGACATTTAATAATGTGCCCAAGGTTTGGGAGCAGGCACGTAAGATGTTAATAGATGTATATGAAGAGGATGTTGAAATAGATATCGCTTCAGTAGGTCGAATAGATAGTAGCGGAATTGCATTATTTGTAGCCTGGTCAAGATGGGCATACTGTAATAAAAAACAACTTACATTTAAAAATCCTAATCAACGCGCAAGTAAGCTGGTTGAAATTAACAAGCTACATAATGTGCTCAATTTAGCTTGATAAACTATTTCTCTGATACATCATTTTAGTCACGTTGATGTCCACCCCTAGTATAAAATGGACGGGTTGGTTAAGATCCACTCATCCATAGTCCACTCCGTACATTCATCTAACCAACTCCATTTTTAAGCCATGGAAAAACTACTTATTGAAGGTGGTCAACCCTTAGAGGGAAACGTCCGCATTTCTGGTGCTAAGAATGCGGTTCTGCCCATCTTGGCAGCAACTTTGTTGGCAGAAGGGCCAATGCAAATCGCGAATGTGCCGCATTTGCAAGATGTCACCACTACGATGGAACTGCTTGGCCGTATGGGTGTGTCTTTGACCATTGATGAGTATATGAATATTGAGGTCGATACTAGCAGCATTGAAGAGTTTTTCGCTCATTATGAAGTAGTAAAAACAATGCGTGCTTCAATTTTAGTGTTAGGTCCATTATTGGCACGTTTTGGAAAAGCAGAAGTATCGTTACCTGGCGGGTGTGCGATTGGGTCGCGGCCGGTTAATTTACATTTGCGTGGTTTAGAAGCAATGGGAGCGAATATAGAGGTCAAGGGTGGGTATATCCATGCAAACTGCAAACGTTTAAAGGGTGCGCATTTAGTAATGGATAATGTCACCGTGACCGGCACAGAAAATTTAATGATGGCGGCGTGTTTAGCGGATGGTACCAGTGTCATTGAAAATGCGGCACGAGAACCCGAGGTTACTGACTTAGCAAATTGTTTAATTTCAATGGGAGCTAATATTGAAGGTGCTGGCACAGACACTATTACTATACATGGCGTAAAAGAACTTAGAGGTTGCAAATACAGTGTGCTGGCGGATCGGATTGAAAGTGGAACATTTTTAGTTGCTGCTGCAATTACAGGTGGGCGCATTAAGCTCAAAGATACTCAGCCACAAACAATAGAATCAGTTTTGCAAAAGCTCGATCAAGCAGGAGCAACAATCAATTGCGGTCATGATTGGATCGAAATCGATATGCGTGATCGTCGTCCAAAAAGTATTAATTTGCGTACTGCACCATATCCGGCATTTCCAACTGATATGCAAGCTCAATTTACTGCGCTCAATAGTGTTGCAGAAGGTGTTTGTTCAATTACTGAGTCTGTTTTTGAAAATCGTTTTATGCATGTGCAAGAAATGCAACGAATGGGTGCAAAAATAAAAGTTGAAGGCAATACTGCAATCGTTACTGGCGTAGATAAATTAATTGCAGCGCCCGTGATGGCAACAGACTTACGCGCTTCTGCAAGTTTAATTTTGGCTGGTTTGGTTGCGGAAGGACAGACTATTGTCGATCGTATTTATCATATCGATCGTGGTTATGAATGTATTGAAGAAAAATTAGTTCAACTCGGCGCCAACATCAGAAGAGTGCCTCACTAAACTTTTAACCAAGTATGAATAAAAGTAGCGATAAAAACCTAATTACGATTGCAGTATCCAAAGGTCGTATCTTTGATGAAAGTCGAACACTTTTGGATAAAATCGGCATTTCAGTTGCACAAAAAGATCTTGATAGCCGCAAACTTGTGTTGCCCACAAATCAAGAGAATGTGCGCATATTAATTATTCGTGCTACCGATGTTCCTACCTATGTGCAGTATGGCTCAGCTGAGTTAGGTATCGTAGGTAAAGATACGCTAATGGAATTTGCAGGAGATGGAATTTATGAACCTTTGGATCTCGGTATTGCAAAGTGCAAACTAATGGTAGCTGGTGTAGAAGGCAAGATGACTAAAAAAAATGTAAGCCAAGGTCGCCGCTTGCGAGTTGCAACAAAATATTTACAAAGTACACGTCGCTATTTTGCCTCTAAAGGCAAGCAAGTAGAGTTGATAAAACTATATGGTTCGATGGAGCTTGCTCCTTTGCTTGGTCTTGCGGATTGTATTGTTGATTTGGTTGCTACTGGCGGAACATTAAAAGCCAATGGCCTTGTAGCAACCGAGCACATTGCGGATATCAGCTCTCGGCTGATCGTTAACAAGGCAGCAATGAAGATAAAATCTGCTACACTTAAACCGCTAATTGAACAATTCAAGCTAGCTGTATAGAAACCATAGGATTTTAAAGAGAATTATAAAAGTAGTCAGGTAGGATTATGCAACAAACGGACGATCTCAGAATTGTTGAAACCGAAGAGGTCATAGCGCCATTGGCGTTACACCAAGAACTTCCCATCACAGAAAACTCAGCTCAGTGTGTATTTACTGCGCGTAGTGTTGCGCAAAAAATTCTACATGGTGAAGATGATCGTTTGTTAGTTGTAGTCGGTCCATGTTCTATTCATGATCCTTTAGCAGCGTTGGAATATGCAACGCGCTTAGCAAAAGTACGTGATGAAGTAGCGGGTGATTTAATGATCATTATGCGTGTGTATTTTGAAAAGCCACGCACCACTGTTGGTTGGAAGGGGTTAATTAATGATCCTAATTTAGACGACAGCTTTGAAATTAATAATGGTTTACGGGTCGCCAGAAAGTTATTGCTTGATTTGAATGAGTCAGGCATGCCGGCTGGAACAGAATATCTTGATCTTATCAGTCCGCAATATGTAGCAGATTTGGTGAGTTGGGGTGCTATTGGTGCACGTACTACCGAAAGCCAGGTGCACAGGGAGTTATCCTCGGGCTTATCATGTCCCGTCGGATTTAAAAATGCTACAGATGGTGGTTTGCAAGTTGCGGTGGATGCAATTGGTTCTGCAATGAATCCACATCATTTTTTATCTGTAACTAAAGAAGGTAAGTCAGCAATTTTTTCAACTGCGGGCAATAAAGACTGCCATATCATTTTGCGTGGCGGAAGTGACAAACCAAACTATGATGCACAAAGTATAAATGATGCTTCAGCGTTACTTGAAAAATCTGGTTTAGCATCGCGCATCATGGTTGACCTTAGTCATGCAAATAGTTTTAAACAACATGACAAACAAATGGATGTGGGCGATGCAATTGCTCAACAATTAAGTGCAGGCGATATGCGTATCTTTGGTGTGATGATAGAAAGTCATTTGGTGGCGGGCCGACAAAACGCAAAACCTGGTCAAACACTTACTTATGGACAAAGTATCACTGATGCGTGTCTAGGCTGGGAAGATACAGAAAAATTGTTACACAATCTTGCAAACGCCGTGCGTGATCGACGCCATAGTAAGTCAGCAGCAAGCGCGGCTTAACTTCTTCATTAAAATCCATGCTGGAAGTGAGACGTCTTTCAACTTCAGACGCAGATTTCTCTGCGCAATTTAAAAATGTGCTACTGCAAAATCAGTCGGCAGAAAATGATGTGCGTGAAACCGTTACCGCCATTATCGATGAAATTCGTAGAAACGGTGATCAAGCATTACTGAGTTATACAAAAAAGTTTGATCAGCTGGATGTTGAACGAGTTTCTGCTTTAGAAATCTCTCAAGAAAAATTGCAAGAATACATTTCACAAATTTCAGACCAACAACATCAAGCGTTGCAAGCAGCTGCAAGTCGCATACGAGATTATGCAAATAAACAGGGATTGCAGTCTTGGAGTACAAAAGATGAAGATGGCAATGAGCTTGGGCAACAGGTAACGCCACTTGAAAAAGTAGGTGTCTACGTCCCAGGTGGCAAGGCTGCTTATCCTTCTTCCGTGTTAATGAATACCATTCCAGCAAAAGTTGCAGGTGTGGATTGCATCGTTATGGTGGTGCCAACTCCAAACGGTGAAATAAACCCCATGGTGATGGCGTCGGCAGCCATTGCTGAAGTGGATCGTGTTTTTACCATAGGCGGTGCGCAAGCTGTTGCCGCTCTTGCCTATGGCACTGAAACCATTCCTCAAGTAGATAAGATAGTCGGTCCAGGTAATGCATATGTTGCAAGTGCGAAACAACAAGTTTTTGGCCAAGTCGGCATCGACATGTTGGCTGGACCATCAGAAGTATTAGTGATATGTGATGAAAGTGCTAACCCAGAGTGGGTTGCAATGGATTTGTTTTCACAAGCTGAACATGATGCACACGCACGAACTACATTGATCAGCACTCAGGCAGATTTTTTTGATCAAGTGCAAACGCAAATGGAAATACTTATAAAAGAACTTGATCGTGAAGAAATAATTCAGTCTGCAATGAATAACTTTGGTGTGTTTATACAAGCAAAAGATTTGGATGAAGCGGCAGAATTATCTAATCAAATAGCGCCAGAGCATTTAGAGCTTTGTGTTGCGGAACCTAAACAATTATTGAAAAAAATACGCAATGCAGGGGCAGTGTTCATGGGACACTATTCACCGGAAGTGTTTGGAGATTATTGCGCTGGCCCAAATCACGTTCTACCAACTGCAAGTACCGCTCGGTTTTCGTCACCCCTGGGTGTGTATGATTTTCAAAAGCGTACCAGCATAGTGAATTGTTCAAAACAGGGTGCAAAAAAGTTGAGTGGCATTGCCTCTACATTGGCTCATAGTGAGGGGCTGACTGCGCACGCACGATCTGCGGAATATCGAGGTAGTAAAAAGCATTAAGCTGCAAGAAATGAAAATCGATACGACTAAATTATTACGTGCTGAACTTGCAAACATGCAGGCCTATCATGTACCAGATACTTCAGGACTGATTAAGTTAGATGCAATGGAAAACCCTTTCGCATTTCCAGCATCATTGCGCGATGCATGGTTAAATGAATTAGAAAAAGTTGAGCTGAACCGTTATCCAAACCCACAAGCATTTGAGTTGAAAAAAACTTTTCAGCGTATTTTTTCACTTTCGCCTAAACTAGAATTGATGTTTGGTAATGGTTCGGATGAACTTATTCAGTTACTGGTCATGGCGATAGCAAAACCGAATGCCACGGTGTTAACTGTTACACCAAGTTTTTCCATGTACAAACTTATTGCTGAATATGTTGGTGTAAATGTAGTTGAAGTGCCATTGCAAGCAAATAGCTTTGCATTAGACATGGGAGCGTTGATTGAAAAAATTAGTGCTCATGATCCTGCCATCATATTTTTGGCTTGTCCAAATAACCCAACTGGAACACTTTGGCCGCAAAATGAAGTCGAAGAAATTATTAAACAATCTGCTGGATTGGTTGTGGTTGACGAGGCGTATTCACCTTTTGCATCTTATTCCATGATGTCTTTGGTTGAGCAATATCCGCATGCAATCATGATGCGTACTGTTTCAAAGATGGGGCTTGCAGGTCTGCGATTAGGATGGATGCTAGGTGACCCACAATGGATGAGTGAATTAAATAAAATGCGATTACCATATAACATCAATGCACTGACCCAAGCGAGCGCAAATTTTGCACTGCAAAACATCAATGCGTTTGATGAGCAAGCTAAACAAATTTGTCAGCAGCGTGAAGTTTTAGCAAAGGCACTACAGTCTATCGACAAGCTACAAGTATTTGCAAGTGAAGCGAATTTTATTTTATTTAAAGTGCTTAAAGGTTCTGCAAACGATGTTTTTCAAAGTTTATTAAACAATAAAATAATTATTAAAAACGTTTCTAATCAAGACTTGTTAGAAAACTGTTTGCGCGTAACAGTTGGAACCGAACAGGAAAATCAGGCTTTTATCAAAGTACTCACTGCTTCATTGTAGTTTTCAGTTTTACCGATAAAGTGGCCGTTGCCCAATTTTAACTTCAAGATCAAACTGTTTTCCACGGCGCAGCCCGCTAATTTCAATGTCTGAATTTGGTTTGCTGCTGGCAATTTCATTTTGAATGGATTTTGCGTCGCGAATTAGTTTTTCATCAAACAATAGAATTATATCACCGGGTTGTATGCCTGCTTTGTAAGCGGGACTTTGGCGCACCACACCTGCTACCAATACACCCATTCGTTCTTTCAATCCAAATGATTCAGCCAATTGTGGTGAGATGTTTTGTAGTTCTAAGCCCATCCAGCCACGAATGACACGACCATGCTCTATAATTTGTGACATGACATCACTGGCTAATCCAATTGGTATCGCAAAGCCAATGCCCTGCGAGCCACCTGTTTTAGAAAAAATTGCAGTATTGATTCCGACTAATTCGCCATAAGCATTTATCAATGCACCACCGGAATTGCCAGGATTAATCGCGGCATCTGTTTGGATGAAGTTTTCAAACGTATTAATGCCTAATCGATCTCTACCGGTTGCACTAATAATGCCTTGTGTGACGGTTTGTCCAAAGCCAAATGGGTTGCCTATAGCCAATACCACATCGCCAACTTGTAAATTTGCTGTGTCACTAATAACTGCAGTCGGCAAATTTTCTACCTCAATAGTGAGTACTGCTAAATCTGTTTCGGGATCAGCACCTAGCACATTTGCAGGAACGGTGTGTCCATCAGCAAGTAGCACTGCAATTTCATCTGCGTTTTCGATGACATGGTAATTCGTCAGCACATAGCCTTGTGTGCTCATGATGACGCCGGAACCTAAACTGGTTTGAGTGCGTTCCCGTGGTTGGTCTAGGTCGCCAAAAAAGCGACGGAAAATTGGGCTGTCTAGTAGTGGACTTGGGCGTGAGATGACTTGTTTGCTTGTGTAAATATTTACCACTGCAGGGCTGGCTCGTTTTACAGCTTGAGCGTATGAAACGGTTCCCGAACCTAAATGATCATTTCTATCTGAGTCGTCTTGTAAAAATTCAACCACCGGGCGTTTGTCAATAACGTAGTCCGGTAAAAAAACAAGTAGTAGTACTGCTGCTAATACGCCTACAGCAACAGCTTGAAAAATAAAAACGATTAACTTGCGAATCTTCATAAGTACGTTACTCTAACCCAATATAAACAGATTGGTTTGATACGTATAACGTTTCAAAATAGGTAATGTTACATGGCATCTTTAGAAGAACTTACTGAATACATCAATAGTTATTTACAAATTGATCGATTTAAAGATTACTGCCCAAATGGTTTGCAAGTTGAGGGTAAAAAAGATGTGCATAGTGTAGTCACTGGTGTGACTGCAAGCCAAGCTTTAATTGATGCGGCCCTCGATAAACGGGCTGATGCAATTTTAGTTCATCATGGTTATTTTTGGCGCAATGAAGATCCACGAATTACTGGTATGAAAAAAAGACGTATTGCGGCCCTGTTGGCAAATGACATCAGTTTATTGGCATACCATCTGCCGCTCGATGTACATCAAGATGTTGGAAATAATGCACAGCTTGCAAAACGGCTTAACATACAAGTGGATGGTGTATTGCGTGATCACCTCCAAACTGTGTGTGGAATGATAGGTCATTTAGAGCATCCCATGACAGCGGATGCATTCAAACAACACATCGATCAATCTTTACAAAGAACCTCTACCCATATCCATGCTGGGACATCGAATATAACCACAATTGGTTGGTGTACCGGTGCAGGGCAGAACTATATTGACGTAGCTGCCGAGCATAATTTAGATGCCTATATCAGCGGTGAAATTTCAGAAGCAACCACACATAGCGCGCGTGAAGCGAATATCCACTATTATGCTGGCGGACATCATGCAACCGAGCGTTATGGTGTCCAGGCTTTGGCGGAACATTTGGCTAAACAATTTGGGATAGAGCATGAGTTTGTAGATGTTGATAACCCCGCGTAAACAAAGCAATTTTTTAACTTCTACTTGACGAAATTCGGTTCTTGGGCCATCCTACTCGTCTTTTGCGAAACAGCATTTTTTATAGCATATTCGCTCTCTAAAAATTTAAATTACATCGTTTATTCATCATTTTAAACTAAATCATAGTGCTTCGTTGCGTGTAAGCGGGGAGAATTAGCACATGGCAAAAAAAAATATGGATCCAGGCCGTCGCAAGGCGCTGACCACTAGTACCGCTGTTGTAGGTGGTATTGGCGCTACGGTAGCCATCTGGCCTTTTTTATCGAGTATGAAACCTAGTGCAAGTGCACTTGCCGCAGGTGCACCAATAGAGGTTGATGTCAGTAAAATGGAACCAGGTCAGATGATCCAAGATACATACCGTCGCAAGCCGGTTTGGATTATTCGACGTACTCCAGAGATGGTGCAAACACTTTCAGGATTAAGCGATAAACTTCGAGATCCAGACTCATTAGAAACTTCACAGCAACCTCCCTTCGCACAAAACGAAATTCGATCTTTAAATGAAGAATTTCTTGTTTTATATGGAATTTGTACACATCTAGGATGTTCGCCAGAATACAAACCTACACCAGGCGATTTGAGTGCAACATGGCTAGGTGGTTTTTATTGTGCATGCCACGGTTCGCGATTTGATATGGCAGGTCGAGTATTTAAAAACGTACCAGCAAATAAAAATTTAGAAGTACCGCCTTATCATTTTGTCAGTGAGAATAGAATTCTGATTGGTTTAACTGAAGAAGAGGCACAAGCATGAGTAGTCAACAATCTTCAGGTCTCATGGGCTGGATCGATGCGCGTTTCCCGCTTACTAAAATGATGCGTGAGCATCTATCCGAATATTACGCACCTAAAAATTTCAATTTTTGGTATTTCTTTGGATCACTCGCATTACTTGTATTAGTTATCCAGATTTTAAGTGGTATCTTTTTAACTATGCACTACAAACCAGATGCAGAACTTGCGTTTGCATCGGTGGAGCACATCATGCGCGATGTGAATTGGGGTTGGCTAATACGTTATATGCATTCAACTGGTGCTTCGTTTTTCTTTATCGTTGTGTATTTACATATGTTTCGTGGACTAATGTATGGCTCGTTTAAGAATCCACGAGAACTTATTTGGTTGTTTGGCATGTTTATCTATGTCGCCTTAATGGCAGAAGCCTTTATGGGTTACTTGCTACCTTGGGGCAACATGTCTTACTGGGGCGCTCAGGTCATCATTAACTTATTCAATACAGTTCCATTCATAGGTGAAGGTTTATCGGAGTGGATTCGTGGTGATTTCGTTATATCCGATGCAACGCTAAATCGCTTTTTCTCACTACATGTCATCGCAGTACCTTTAGCATTAATAGGTTTAATTGTTGGGCACATCTTGGCACTGCATGAAGTAGGTTCAAATAATCCCGATGGCGTTGAAATTAAGAAAACCAAAGGTGCCGATGGCATTCCTTTAGACGGCATTCCGTTTCATCCCTATTACACGGTTAAGGATATTTTAGGTGCAGTTGTATTCTTGGCATTTTTTGCCTTTGTGATTTTCTTTATGCCCGAAATGAATGGATATTTCTTGGAGCATGCTAATTTTGATCCTGCCAATCCATTAAATACACCAGATCACATTGCTCCAATTTGGTATTTCACACCATTTTATACCGTGTTACGTGCTATTCCTGATCCATTCCTTGGTTTCCTCATGATGGCATTGGCGATAGTGGTTTTGTTTTTCTTGCCATGGATTGATCGCAACCCGATAAGATCGATACGTTATCGAAGTGCATTGTTTAAAATTAATTTAATCATTTTTGCAATCACATTTATTATTTTGGGCTACTTAGGCTTAAAACCCGTGACAGATTTGTTCTCGCAACTAGCATTACGCTTTACCGAAATATATTTCTTATTCTTCTTTATATTGTGGGCGTATAGCAAGCCACGTTCAGGCGGATTTTGGATTGGTAGTTTCATCGTATTGCTTGCTGGAGTTACGCTTTACGATGTGTTGATGAATTCATCTGAAACACCAGAATATATTTGGTATACCTGGGCAATACCTGCTGTCTATCTCTTCATAACTTTATTGCTGCCTAAATTCACAAATTTAGATGCTGAAAAGCAAGTGCCTGAGCGAGTGACATCATGAAGATTGTAAATATAAGTTTATTTGTTCTTTTTGCTTCTTTGTTAATTTCAGCGCCCGCATGGAGTGCTGGCGGTGGCGGACAAGATTTGAACCTGGGCAAAGTCAAAGTTCAGCTAAATAACACAGCATCATTGCAACGCGGTGCAAAATATTTTGTGAATTACTGCTTAAGTTGTCACCCTGCGAAACACAGTCGTTATAAAAGAGTTGCCGATGACTTGAATATTCGTGAAGACTTAATGATTGAAAACTTGATTTTCACAGGGCAGAAGTTTGGCGACTTGATGACTGTAGCGATGAAAAGAGAAGATGCAAAAGCTTGGTTTTTAGGTGTGGATCCACCTGATCTGAGCACTCATGTGCGCGCAATTGGCTCACAAGCAGTCTACAACTTTTTAATGTCTTTTTATGTAGATGAAACACGTCCTTTTGGTGTAAATAATTTGCATTTAAACAACACAGCTATGCCGCATGTTTTGGCAGACTTACAAGGCTTGCAGCGTGCTGAATTTCATATTGCACCGGATAGTCATGGTGTAGAGCATAAAAAGTTCGACAAATTTGAATTAATCCAACCAGGCAAATTGAGTGAAAAAGAATATAAACAAGTTGTAATAGACTTGGTGAACTTTCTAGCTTACCTCAGTGAACCGGCGCAACTCGTGCGCAAAAAAATTGGCACAGGTGTATTGTTCTTCTTGGCGTTGTTAGGCATTTTGGCCTATTTCTTGAAAAAGAATTACTGGCAAGACGTGCATTAAATCTTCTTGCTTATTCATTCACCGATCTAAAAGAGAGTAGTTCATGGCTTTAGTAGCAAACCGTCGTTCTGGGATGACATTATTTTCAGATCCTCATTGTGCGCAAAGTCATAGAACCCGCATTGTTTTGGCTGAAAAAGACATCACTGTAGATGTTGTACATATTGACCCTAATAACAAGCCTGAAGATTTGTTGGATGTGAATCCGTACAACTCTGTTCCCACGTTAATTGATCGTGAATTGGTGCTTTATGATGCACGAGTCATTATGGAATATCTGGATGAACGATTTCCACATCCACCCTTAATGCCAGTTGACCCTGTTTCACGTTCTAAATCACGCTTAGCGTTATTTCATATCGAAAAAGATTGGTACGTTCCTTTAAGTGAAATTAATTCACATGATACAACTGTCTCGGATGCAGCAAAGAAATCATTACAGGAAAGTATTCTTTCAACTGTGGAAGTTTTCAAGGCTAAGCCATACTTTCTAAGTGATGAGTTTAGTCTTGTTGATTGCAGTATCGCGCCAATCTTATGGAGACTGCCTTTCTTTGGAATTAAACTGGGTGCGACGGCCAAACCCATCATGCAATATGCGGAACGTGTTTTTGACAGGCCTTCATTTAGAAGCAGTCTTTCTGAAGAAGAAGTTGAAATGTGGCCCGGCTAGATTGTATACCTGGTGCTACTGAATATATCGTTAAACCGTTTACCATAATCCAGCGAATATAAGATATGACATCAAGTCGTCCTTACTTGCTTCGCGCAATGTATGAATGGATTGTTGACAATGGTATGACACCACATGTCTTAGTGGATACAAGCAATGACCGTGTGATTATTCCTCGCCAATATGAAGAAGATGGCAGAATCGTCCTAAACATCAGTCCAACTGCGGTGCAATCACTTGATATCGGTAACGAAGCATTAAATTTTGATGCCAGATTTGATGGCGACGCAATGGATGTTTTTGTACCTATGGAATACATTTTGGCAATTTATACACGAGAGAATGGTCAAGGCATGCTCTTTGCTGATGAAGAATTCCCATCTCCAGGTGATGATGGTTTGCAAGGAGGTGCAGATAAACCTAAAGCGCCCCATCTACGTGTTGTTAAATGATTAAAGTTTTACAAGACGACATCACAAAATTAGAAATTGATGCAATTGTAAATGCCGCTAGTAATAGCTTGTTAGGCGGCGGCGGTGTTGATGGTGCAATTCATCAAGCAGCAGGCCCCGAACTTCTAGCATTCAATAAAACACTAGGCGGTTGTGAAACGGGTAAGGCAAAAATTTCTCCAGGATTTAATTTAGCTGCAAAATGGATCGTGCATACAGTTGGTCCTGTATGGAAAGATGGAAGCCAAGGCGAGGCAGAATTGTTAGCAAACTGTTATCAAAGCTGTTTTGAGTTGGCGCTTGAAAATCAAATTAGAACTATTGCTTTTCCTGCTATCAGCACGGGTGTCTATGGCTATCCTAAACAAGCTGCTGCTGATATTGCGACCCAGCAATTACGAATTTATGAAAACAAATTTGAGGAAGTGATCGCTTGTTGTTTTAGCGAAGTCGATGTTGAAATTTACGAAAGAATATTGGCAGAACCTATAGCAATGCGTTCCTAGTGCCAACCAATGTTAGTCTCGAGAGAGCTTACTTTTCAGCATTTTTAAAGGATTTTTTTTCACATCTGCTTCGCGTCGACCAGCAACTCTTCGATCCTTCATTACAAGTTTGTTTGCGTCATCGACGAAAGGAAAATTGATTTTTGCTTTAGAAGTTCTTCGATCATTACCTGTCCTTTGATCGATGAGTTCTTCTTCCTGTTCTGCTTTTTGTGCAGCGCGATTCATATTAAACATACCCAAATCCCATGTTCATCCTATGAATATTTAGAATACTGCTAAATTACCAGTACAGAAGATTATAGAGAATAAAAGGTTTTTTTAGGGGATTAGGTGGTGAGGGTTTTTTGAATAATGTGAGGTTTGGCACAGGTAGTAAGGGTATTTGGAGCAAGTGTTCAATATTGGTGCACATGAAAGTGCGGATATGTGTTGCAACAGGAGTGTTGCCTCAGAGTAAAAACAGGTGATCTTGTAATGTTTGCTTTCATGCTATAGCAAAAATTGAACGACCAGTCTCAGTGGCAACGAGTTGCCAACAGAAAGTACTGGTTAATGCTTCGTTATCGTTCGGTATTAGCGACAATTGTATTGCTTTATTTAATTAGTGCGCGTTTATATATCCACCAGCCAAATAAACCGCCACTAAAAAACAT
>JBCCEI010000014.1:0-26929 GCA_039030355.1 Pseudomonadota bacterium
ACTTTTGGAATTCCAGCTAATTTTTCATTGAGTTGTTGATCAATATAGTTCCCCATCTCTGTAGCGTTGTTCAATAAACTATGCTTTTCAATAACATCAATTGTCGCCAATGCTGTTCGACAAGCTAATGGATTGCCGCCAAATGTTGAGCCATGTGAGCCAGGCTGAAATAAATCAGCAACATGCTTTTTTGCAAGACAGACTCCAATAGGTACACCATTGCCGAGCCCCTTGGCAGTTGATACTACATCGGGTTGTATTTTTGTATGTTGAAAACAAAACCACTTGCCGGTTCTGCCATTTCCGGTTTGTACTTCATCTAGCATCAATAACACTTCATGTTTTTCAGATAAGCTTTTTAATTGTGCTAAGTAATCATCTTTAGGGATATTAATTCCGCCTTCGCCTTGAATGGGTTCGACGAGTATTGCCGCAACATTAGAATTGTTGTTTAGAATGCTATCTACTGCGTCAATGTCATCATAAGGTGCTCTCGCGAATCCAGGTACTAGTGGTTCAAAACCCGCATGTGCTTTCCTGTTTCCTGTAGCGGTTAGCGTTGCCATGGTGCGGCCATGAAAACTGTGCTTCATCACAATGATAGTTGGCTCTTTAATTTTTTTGTGGTGGCCATATACACGTGCAAGTTTGATCGCTGCTTCATTTGCCTCAGCGCCTGAATTCCCAAAAAATGCCGCATCCATGCCAGACAATGAACAAAGTTTGTTGCCGAGTTTTTCTTGCAACTCAATTCGATAAATATTGGATGTGTGTAAAATCGATGCAGCCTGTTCAGCAATAGCTTGTGTAATTTCCGGATGGGCATGCCCGAGACCACATACTGCAATACCGGCCAAAGCATCCAGATACTTTTCTTGTTCATCAGAGAACAACCACACACCTTCACCGCGTTCGAATGTGACCGGTTTGCGTGCGTAGGTGGACATCAAATTGTTTTCAATAACAGACATTAGGATTAGATGGCATTAATTTAATTCTCTGGATGAATAAATAAAAACGGCAGCTATAAGCTGCCGGACAGGAGATTATACTGCTGATTAAATAATAATCAAAAATAAACCCGGACCTGATAATCAGGTGCCGGGTTTGCTAGTGATTGTATATCAGAGACTAATAGAACAATCCATGTCCTGCAGCAACCATGCATGCAAGCATTGGGATGGATAGCAATGTATTGGTGCGCGATGCCATGAAAGCAATTTTTTTAGCCTTGGCTTTTTCGTCATCACTTGCTTGTTTAATACCCAACACTTTTTTCTGGTTTGGCCAAATTAAACCCCATACATTGAGAAGCATAATTGTGCCAAGCCATGCACCGATTCCTATAACTGTAACACCATTGGTAAAGAAAAAGTTTTCCATAATTCCACCAACATAGTGAAGTGCTGCAGCGCCGGTCAACCATGTAACCAATGCACCCCACCGAAACCAGGCTAATGCGCGCGGTGCAACATACTTACCAATCGCTGCTGGTCCAGGGCCATCGCTGTCGGCAGTAGCTTCACCCATTGCCGGTACTTGAACGAAATTGAAATAGTAAAGTAGGCCAATCCATACAATCCCTGCAAGGACATGAAACCATACAATTAGTGACCATGTGTTCAATGCATTTGGATCAAATGCAAATGCAATAATGATTGCGAGAATAAAACCCGCAATAATTGTACCGAGAATAGAATTTAAAGGATTCATATATAGGCTCTCTCCGCTTATTATGTTTTATATAATTATTGTTATGCCAATTTGACATACTCTTTCTAGCTCAGAATTATAACGAACCCCTTCTATAAACATAAAGCTTTATTCTAAGTGTATGAATCTTATCCAAAATATGTACATACAACATTTGTTTGTTGTATATGTGAATTATGAGAATAAAGAATAAAACCGCTATGTTTGATATTGCTGGGTTTGGACTGAACTAAATATGTGTGGAATCTGTGGTGAATTGCGTTTAGATGGTAGTCCGGTAAATAAACAGACCATTGATAAGATGTTAAAGCCTTTGGCGCGCCGTGGGCCAGACCATCAAGGTGAATTTTTTTCAAGTTCAATTGGCTTGGGTCACAGACGTTTATCGATTATTGATTTGTCATCAAACGCAAATCAGCCAATGCATGCTTCTCAAGCAAATCTGACAATTGTATTTAATGGCACCATTTACAATTACCCTCAATTACGTGAAAGGTTGATGCAAAAAGGTTATAGGTTTGAATCTAGTGGTGATACAGAAGTCATACTTAAAGCTTATTCAGAGTGGGGCAAAGAATGTGTTGCTAAGTTAATTGGTATGTTTGCCTTTGCAATATGGGATGAGCGTAAACAAGAATTATTTTTAGCGCGTGATCGTATGGGTATCAAGCCACTTTACTACTCGCATAGTAAAAACTTTTTTCGATTTGCTTCTAATACGCAAGCTTTACTTGCTGCAGGTGATATCAAGACAGAGTTTGATCCAATAGGATTGCATCATCACTTAAGTTTGCATGCAGTGGTGCCTGCGCCAACTACTATTTTACAAGGAGTGCGTAAATGCCCGCCTGCACATTACATGTTTGTCAGCAATGGGAAGGTGATAGTTGAACGATATTGGCGCTTGGATGCAGGTCAAATAGATGAAGGCCGTAACGAGCAAGAATGGATGGATGATATTCGTACTGCCTTGAGTCTTGCAGTAGAGCGACGTCTTCAAATTGCTGATGTGCCTGTGGGGGTGTTGCTATCTGGTGGTTTGGACTCTAGTTTGTTGGTTGGATTGCTAGCCGAATCCGGTGCAGAAAATATACAAACTTATTCAGTTGGTTTTGAAGATCAACCCGAAGAAATGGGAAACGAGTTTGAATATTCAGATGCGGTGGTGGAAAAGTTTTCTACTCAACATCATAAATTTTATATTCATAATAATGAGGTGCTGCAAAGATTGCCACAAGCAATTGAACAAATGGCAGAGCCAATGGTGGGGCAGGATGCAGTTGCATTTTATTTACTTGCAGAACAAGTGAGTAAACATATTTCTGTGGTGCAGTCGGGCCAAGGTGCTGATGAAGTGTTTGGTGGATATTTTTGGTATCCATTGATGCAAGCAGAACGTAATTTTTCAGTTGAGAGTTTTGCCAAACATTATGTTGATCGAACACATGAAGAAATGTCGCAAACATTGCATCCAGATTACATTGATCAAGACTTTACGCATGATCGAATTGAGCAGCTATTACAAGATGCAGGTACAGAAGATTTTCTGGCAGCTGTTTTGCAAATGGATGTGACCACATTAATTGTAGATGATCCAGTAAAACGTGTGGATAACATGACAATGGCATTTGGGTTAGAGGCGAGGGTGCCATTTTTGGATCATGAGTTAGTCGAGCTTGCGGCACAAATGCCAACAAAATATAAAATTGATAGCGGCGGGAAGTATATTCTTAAAAAAATAGCACGAGGTTTATTGCCAGATAAAGTAATCGACCGTAAGAAAGGCTACTTTCCTGTTCCTGCGTTAAAATATGTGCGCAGTGAATTTTTAGGATTTATGCAAGATATATTAAATTCAAGCGCCTGCAAGCATCGCGGATTATTTCAGCCAGAATATGTAAATACACTCTTGCAACAACCCGAAGACTATATGACACCACTGCAAGGGAGTAAGTTATGGCATTTAGCCCTATTAGAGCTGTGGTTACAGCGCAATGTGGATACAGCTATTGCTACCTGATGCACTAAAAGTAAAATACATTTACAAGTTAAATTTATTTGGAGCGATACTAGATGGAAGTTTTAGACCGTATTAAAGAACAAGTTGAATCAAACGCTGTGATTCTTTATATGAAAGGGACGCCACAAATGCCGCAGTGTGGGTTTTCTAGTCGAACTGCAGAAGCCCTAAAATCATGCGGTAAAGAATTCGCTTTTGTAAATGTATTGCTGGATCCTGAAATTTTTGAAAATCTTCCTCGTTATGCGGATTGGCCAACATTCCCACAACTTTATATTAAGGGAGAATTGGTTGGAGGTTGTGATATCACGCTTGAATTGCATGAAAAAGGCGAGCTGCAAAAGATGATAGATGAGGCATCTGCTTAAGATTGTAACTTTCTTAAGTTAAAAATCAGATCGCAGTGTTTAGCTGCTTCCATAAGTTCATTACTTTGCAAAAAACATCTGCAGTTTTTTCTGCATCATAAATTGCTGAATGGGCGCTGCTATTATCCCATTCGATTTCCGCAGCTTCTACTATTCTGGAAAGTACTGTTTGTCCATAAGCAAGTGCTCCCAATGTAACAGTGTCTAAACAACTAAATGGATGAAATGGACTATTTTTAATGTTGTTACGAGCTGCAGCCGCATTGAGAAAGCCTAGGTCAAAAAAAGCATTGTGGCCTACGAGAATCGCACGTGTACATTTATTTTCTTTAACGTGTTTGCGTACAGGTTTAAAAATTTCCGGTAATGCCTGTTTTTCTTCAAGCGCGATGCGTAGCGGGTGGTAAGGGTCAATTCCATTCACCTCCAAAGAGGCAGGCTCAAGATTTGCACCTTCAAAAGGTTTTACATGTGTTGAGATGGTTTGTTTACGATATAACTCACCATATTGGTTGATGCTTATTAGTACTGCAGCAATTTCTAGTAAAGCATCGGTATCGGCATTAAAGCCTCCAGTTTCTACATCCACAATGACTGGACAAAAACCACGCAAATGATTTGCGAAAGGGATGAAGTCTTCTTCTAGCGCTTCGCTCACGCGATTTTTCTTTTGCTAGCTAATGTGTTCATTCAAGCTATAATTCAGTACTAATAATAATTTCATTGCATCGACACGCACACATACTATGTCATCAGTTAAAAAAGTTGTACTCGCCTATTCGGGTGGTTTGGATACTTCAGTCATTCTTAAATGGCTGCAAGAGGTATATGACTGTGAAGTAGTGACATTTACTGCAGATATTGGGCAGGGTGAAGAAGTCGAACCAGCGCGTGCTAAAGCGCAAGCACTTGGTATTAAAGAAATTTACATTGAGGATCTTACAGAAGAATTTGTCAGCGAGTATGTTTTCCCTATGTTTCGTGCCAATACGATCTATGAAGGTGAATACTTATTGGGTACATCAATTGCGCGCCCTTTAATTGCAAAACGTCTGGTAGAGATTGCTACTGAAACGGGTGCTGATGCCGTGTCGCATGGAGCGACGGGTAAAGGCAATGATCAAGTACGCTTTGAATTGGGCGCTTACGCGCTGAATCCAGATATTAAAATTATTGCACCTTGGCGTGAATGGGATTTAAATTCTAGAGAAAAACTACTTGCTTATGCCGATAAGCATGAAATTGCAGTGGAGCAAAAGCGCGGTAAAAAATCGCCTTATTCGATGGATGCAAATTTGCTACACATCTCTTATGAGGGTGGTCCGTTGGAGGACCCTTGGTGTGAGCCAGAAGAAGACATGTGGAAATTAAGTTGTTCTCCCGAAGAAGCGCCCAATGATCCTGCTTATATTGATATCGGATTTGAGCAAGGGGATGCAAAAAGTATTAATGGCAAAAAGCTATCCGCAGCTCAGTTACTCACACAATTAAATACCATCGCGTGTGAACATGGAGTAGGAAGACAAGATATTGTAGAAAATAGATACGTCGGCATGAAATCACGTGGTTGTTATGAAACACCGGGCGGTACGATCTTACTAAAAGCACACCGCGCGATTGAGTCTCTGACAATGGATCGAGAATTGGCACATCTAAAAGATGAGTTGATGCCACGTTATGCCAAACTAATCTACAATGGTTATTGGTGGAGCCCTGAGAGATTAGCCATGCAGCAATGTATTGATGCTACCCAAGCGAATGTAACCGGTGCGGTGCGTATCAAGTTATACAAAGGTAATGTTGTGGTGGTTGGGCGAAAATCTGAGCAACATAGCTTGTTTGATGCCAATATCGCGACATTTGAAGACGATGCAGGCGCTTATAATCAACAAGATGCGGAGGGTTTTATTAAATTAAATGCCCTACGTATGCGAATAGCGGCAAAATCTTCTAGACATGGCAACTAATTCTCATTAAAACAGCATCTAAACATTATAATTTAAATCATTATGCTTAAAAATCTTGCATCTCTACTAATCTGCATTGCGTTATGTGGCGCATGTGCAACGTCACCTGAACACACCGCCGACCCAAGTGATCCTTGGCAAGGTTTTAATCGTAAAGTGTATAGTTTTAATAATGCGCTAGATCAGGCGTTCTTACTGCCTATTACAGCTGGTTACCGTGCAGTAGCGCCAGAAGTTGTTGAAGATGGCGTAGGAAACTTCTTTTCAAACCTAGATGATATTGGAGTTGCGTTCAATAACACGCTGCAATTTAAGTTTTTGGATGCCGCATCTGATATTGGTCGGTTCTTAGTGAACTCAACTATTGGCTTACTCGGGTTTCTTGATGTTGCCAGTAAGATGGGGCTAGAAAAACATAACGAGGACTTTGGTCAGACATTGGGCTATTGGGGCATGGGTTCAGGTCCCTATCTAATGTTGCCATTATTAGGCCCAAGTAATTTACGAGATGGTCCGGCCAAAATTGTCGACACCTTAACTTATCCTCCTACATGGGTGGATATGAAAACTGGAGAGCGCGTGGCTTTATTTGGTATGGATTTAGTCAATACTCGCTCTGGTTTGATTGATCTTGAAGAAAAAGCCGGTGATCTCGGTCGGGATCGTTATGTATTTATTCGTGACGCTTATTTAGATAATCGCAAATTCTTAATTAATGACGGTGAGATTGATACGGATACTGATCTATACGACGAGCTAGACGAAGAATAAAACCTTATTCGTGGCAACGTGTGTCGTCTGTAGTAAAACAGTGGGCCACTTCACTTGCTACATAAAATTAGTCTCCCAACCTATCTTGATGCGCAGAATTGTTTGCGTGAACAGATTAGACTTTATGTAGGAAATAATGGGTCTGATTCTGAAATTGCTGAGACAATTCAAGTCTGCAAGCCTTCAGAAAAATACTCAAATCAACTTTTTGAAGAACTAATTTTTAAAGTCTGGACCGAAGAAGCAAATAAATGTGTTAAGCGTTCCTCTATTGAAGTAAATGTAGCAAATAATTTATTAACATTTGCAGAAAACTGTAATATCAAAAATAAAAAAGTAGAGCAGTATTTACTAAAAAGACTTGAAAATATTAAATATTTAGATCGCCTCCAAAAAAATCAAGCCATTGGAAAAGACTTTTCAATCGATCCTGCAAAGCTAGCACTTTCTGAAAGTGAAAAAATTATCTGGCAGTTTGAAGATATCTCTAAAATAGAGCAAGAAAGGTATTCGCAGGAAAAACCTTGGGTGCTATTACGTGCTGTATTAAATAATGCAATGCTTCGCTCGCGCTATAAAGAACTTGCAACTAGAACAGAAGATGCTGGTGAATTAATAATTACCAATCTGGCGCTTTATTATCTGAATAATAATAAAACTAAGGAAACAAAATTTTCTGATATCTATTCAGTCACACCTATGAAATATGGTGTCAGAATACAAGCGAATACAAGTGGTGCTACACCCGATACATACACAACTGGTGATGGGCGATTCACCTATGCATTATTACAATATTCACGAAATTTAAATGATTAAGATTTTAACCACCAAATAGTTTTTTTAACCAGCACAAGAATCCTCCTCCACTGCCAGATCCAGCAGTTTTACTTTGGCTTGTTTTACCATGCGTAGCTTCATAGTGTCGTCTTAGAACAGAGTCAGTTGGTGCAGAGTTATTCATTTTTATTATCCTCCTGAAATGAGTGGGTAATTACTTAGAAATTGTTATGGTTATTGCCCTTTTTGCTAAAATTAGCTGCAAGTATTCTCTGCCTAGATCCCTCAGCGGTCAACTAAATTGCTCAATCATCGTGAATTGTTTGGTTTGACATGAAGAATGCCTTATTTTAACTACATTCTGATAAGCTGTTATTATGATTGGGCATAAATTAATCAATATTTTTTAAGTCTTTAAGGTACAACGCATGGATAAAACAGCACTCGAAGTTCTCGCAGGGGGGCGATATTTTGAAGATACGATCATTCACGATAATGAGCGCGACACAGAGCTAGAAGACCATGTGCGTAGCATGTTACACCTGATTGGTGAAAACCCTGATAGAGAAGGTTTGCTCGATACACCTAAACGCGTTGCTAAGGCTATGCACTTTTTGACAGGTGGTTACCAACTTGGTGTACAAGATGTGGTTAAAAATGCTTTGTTTGAAGAACAGTGCGAAGAAATGGTGATTGTAAAAGACGTGGAGTTTTATTCACTGTGTGAGCATCATATGCTGCCTTTTTTTGGACGCGCGCATGTAGGTTACTTACCAAAAAACAAAGTGATTGGCTTAAGTAAAATTGCTCGTGTAACTGATGTTTTTGCCAGACGCTTACAAGTGCAAGAACGGCTTACTACACAAATTGCCACTGGATTAATGGATGTCTTAGATGCTCATGGAGTTGCAGTCGTGCTTGAAGCAAGTCACTTTTGTATGGTAATGCGCGGTGTACAAAAACAAAATAGTAAAACTGTGACGAGCTCAATGCTGGGTGCTTTTCGAGATGATTCACGCTCTCGCTCTGAGTTTATGGAACATATAAGAGATTAATCTAGTTTTCCCATAGAGCACTGATGAGTATTGCTATAAGGATGCTTTAGCAAATAAAATAATTTAGTGTACAGAGTGTGTATCAGCTCGGGTATTTCAAATCTTAACTTAAAAAAACCTGCTAATGACACATATCGAGCATCACTAATTTTTCCATATTCTCTTTGTTATTAGAAAACACTTTAAACATGCATATAATGTCAACTACATTTCAAGGCTTGTTTACAATTTTCTAACTGCACTTTAAGGATTATGAATACAACATACTCAAAAAACACTAAATACATTATATTAATTAAAAAGGAACAATGAAGTGTTAACCCGATTAGTAGGTGGGAGAGTATTTGATCCAACGCAGAACATGGAGGATGTTGTCTCTGATGTCTACATTCATGATGGATATTTTGTACCACCGCCTGCGAGTGAAAGCGAAGTAGATAACAGCATTGATGTCAGTGGTCATATTGTTATGGCTGGTGCGGTGGACATCCATTCCCATATTGCCGGCGGTAATGTCAATAACGCGCGTCTTCTTCTTCCTGAACGACAACTTGCAGCGAACCTACGTGGGTCTGATCTATTAAAGAATGGACGTCAAATCGGTGGTTGGACATCGAGAGGTACTGGTGTGAGATATGCAAGTATGGGGTATACAACTGTGGTAGAACCCGCGGTATTACCATGTAATGCAATGGCTGCACACTTAATGATGGAAGATATTCCTATCATAGATACTGCTGGACTCGCCATTCTTGGAAACGATGAATACTTATTGGGTTTACTTAAACAAGGTGTCTCTCAAGAGGAAATTAACCAGCATGTAGCTTGGACATTAGATGCCACGCGATGTTTGGGCTTGAAAGTGATTAATGCTGGAGGTGTGGCTTCATTTAAACAAAATGTACGCACATTTAGTTTTGATGACGAAGTACCTTCATACGGTGTGTCATCTCGACAAATAGTAAAAGCGTTGCAGCATGCGGTAGTCAATCTTGGTGTTCGGCATCCACTACATGTTCATTGCAATAACTTAGGCGTGGCAGGTCAAGGTATCGATACGGTTGTGGAAACGATTGAAGCCGCTGAGGGTTTACCCATGCACCTTGCACATGTCCAGTTTTACGCTTATGGCCGTGAAGGGTCTTTAGAATTTTCTTCAGCAACATCAAAGTTGATCGATGCGTGGCAGAAACATCCAAATATCACAATGGATGTAGGTCAAGTATTGTTTGGCAAAACTGTCACGATCTCCGGCGACTTACTTGCTCAATACAACAACCGTTCATTTGCGAAACCAAATAAAACTGTGTTAGTTGACCTTGAATGTGAGGGCGGTGGAGGTGTCGTGCCCTATGAATATCGAGAAGCTAATTTTGTAAATACACTGCAATGGGCCATTGGTCTTGAACTCTTTCTACTTGCTGATGATCCAGCACGCATTTTTTTCACCACCGATCATCCAAATGGCGCACCTTTTACCCGTTATCCAGAATTGTTTCATTTGTTAATGAGTGCGGACTATCGCGCCGAAGTTATGACAAAGCTAAATCAGGATGCGCTTGCTATGACAATGCTGCCACATTTAAAACGCGAATATACACTGTACGAGATTGCTACTATGACAAGAAGTGCTGCAGCACATCTTATGGGGTTGGATGATCGTGGCAGCTTGGTGCCTGGATGTATTGCAGATGTTGCTGTTTACAAACCACAAAATGATATTAGCGCCATGTTTGCTCGTGCAAATCTGGTAATCAAATCAGGAAAACAAGTTGTTAGTGATGGTCAAGTGATTGCGACACCACATGGTTGTGCGCTACACACTCTGCCTGCTTATGATCTAAACTATGTTGAACACACACTTGAAGATTATTATTCACGATATATGACAATTCAGGTGGGAAATATGTGTGTTGATCGTGGATTTGATGATGTATCTGGATACGAGCGGTTTGTAAATGTACCCGTAAAGGCAACGTAACATTTTTTTCTTACTTGCATAAGTTATAAAAAAAACACGCTTAACTAATAATTAGCGAGGCAATGCTGGGCCAAACAACATCTTGTTATCACTCTAAATCAATTAAATATACCCCCTTAGAGATTGCGACAACAAAAGTGCTCACGTACTATCTGGCTAGATATAAATTATCTTCACAAAATTTTTGCAAGTTTATGTAAGAGGTTATAAAGATGAGTGCAAGTGCCGAAACAGTTGCTATCAACATCCCAGATACACAAAATAAAGCTGACACACGACAAATTCCGATCGATAAAGTTGGTATTAAGGGAATTAAGCATCCTGTTCGCGTTTTAGATCGCTCTGGTGGCGAACAACATACCATTGCTGAATTCAATATGTACGTGAACCTGCCGCACAATTTTAAAGGTACGCACATGTCACGTTTTGTAGAAATTCTTAACGAATATGAGCGTGAAATTTCTGTGAAGTCATTTAATGACATACTAGAAAAAATGGCTGAAAGACTAGAGGCTGAGTCTGGTCATATTGAAATGACTTTCCCTTACTTTGTAAATAAAACTGCTCCGGTTAGCAAGGTTGAAAGTTTATTGGATTACCAAGTATGTTTTCGAGGCGAAATAAATAACGGCGAACCGAGGACAGATGTTGTTGTCTTAGTTCCTGTTACGAGTCTTTGCCCTTGCTCAAAAAGTATCTCTGATTATGGTGCACATAATCAACGCTCACACATTACAATTTCAGTTCGAATTAAGGATTTTGTTTGGGTTGAAGAACTTATTGAGATGGTAGAACAACAGGCGTCGTGTGAATTATATGGATTACTCAAACGACCTGATGAGAAGTATGTGACCGAACGAGCTTACGAAAACCCTAAATTTGTTGAAGACCTGGTACGTGATATTGCAACTCAACTTAATAATGATGATCGAATTGTTGCGTATACTGTTGAATCAGAAAACTTTGAGTCTATACATAATCACTCCGCATACGCATATATTAAAAAAGACAAAACTGCTGATTAGTTAAAATATGCAAATGCTTTCGAAGTAATTGTAGTCTTTCACTTTCATCATGGTTGTGCAACTTGATAGGAGCACGCTTCCTGTTATCTGGAATAATCTGTGATAGCCGTTGTATCAATGCTTATTTTACTTTTATCACCTGCTATCACTATGCTTGAAGATCTTTTAGGAAAATTCATTAAGAAATTTACTGTCTTTTTTACGCAGTATAATTTCGGTAGAGCATCAAGACAAGTTTGAATAATTAAAAGATTTACCCACTGGTTGCTAGGGAAATTAGACGCAGCAACTCATTTGCAACGCATATTCGTACATCCGTGTGTTTATTTTGGCTCACAAATATTTTTATTAAGATGTAATAAATCCCAAATTTAATCGTTCTACTGAGTTACTTAGCAATCATTTGCGCAAAGTCGCATAGATTGTTTTGTAATGTTCTAAAAATGAGTGATAAAAGGAGGTAACTAAAGATGCAAAGTGTAAATAATGCAACTCTTGGGGAGAAATTTTTGCGTGTAACGCTAGGTGGGTTCTTCTTATGGATGGGGTTTTTAAAATTCTTTGCTTATGAAGTTAACGCTGTAAGTGGATTAATGATGACGAGCCCACTCACGAGTTGGTTTGTTAATGCTTTTGGTAACACGCTATCCGTTGGAATTATTGGTGTAGTTGAACTCTTGGCAGCAGTGTTGATTTTGGTCGGCTTTCAAAATGCAAAACTTGGTGCAGTAGGGTCGTCATTAGCAATACTCACTTTAGTGGTAACCAGTACATTTTTAGTTTTTGGTCCTGTGATACAAGAAGGGCATAGTTTTCCATTTCTTTCACCCATGCCGGGCCAATTTATCTTGAAGGACATTCCATTATTGGGTGCTGCACTATGGCTTTTTATGTCAGATAGAAGTAAAACGTAAGTAATTACAAATTATCTAAATGAATTAAAAAAGGCAGCCTAGGCTGCCTTTTTATTTTTAATTAATTTGATTAGTTAGCTGTCTGTTCCTGCAGTTTCAGTTTCCTCGTCCGTGCGCATAATGGTTGCTTTGGTTTCTAACTCATCAACGTATTTTTCAATTGTCTGACGTGTGAGATTTTGTTGCACGTTTTGTTTAACTGTTTCGAATTCTGGTTTCTCTGTGCTGCGTGTGTCTTCAAGTAAAATTACATGCCAGCCAAAGCGTGTGTTTACACCCTCGGTAGAGTGCGTGCCTTTCTCCATTTTGCGAACAGCATCTGCAAAGGCTGGCACCATAGTTTCTGCTTTGAACCAACCAAGGTCGCCACCGTTTGGTGCTGATGGGCCTTGTGATTTGGTTTTTGCAAGTTCTTCAAAATTTGCACCACCTTTTAATTCTTCTATAACTGCTTTTGCTTCATCTTCAGTTTGTAAAAGGATATGTCGCGCCTTGTATTCATTAAAATCTGAAAGACCTAAAAGTCGATCATATTCTGATTTGAGTTCTTCATCTGTGAAACTCAGATTAGCAAATTTTTCTGACATTAATGTGTTAATTAATATGTTGCTTTCTTGGCGTTTAATTTGCTCGATGATATCTGGGCGTTGATCAATGCCAACATTAACTGCTTCCTGACGCAAAATTTCAGTAGCAACTAATTCATCTGTAATGGCTTTATCGGTAAAGCTTTGGTCGGGTTGTGATGAGCGTTTGGCTTTTGCAAATGCTTGGAAATCATTATTGCTAATCACAACATCATTAATTTTTGCATATACACCGCTATCATCAGATGATGCAGTGTTTGTGCTTGCATCCGCTTTCGTTGCTTCTTCGCCTTTGCAACCTAAAATAAAGCCCAAGCAAAAAAGTGTAACTGCCATGGCAGTGAAAATATTTTTCAACATGATTGTTTCCTTGATGGAGTAAGAGAATAAATGTATTCGTAAACGTTAGGGTAGGACGAGCTTAAAAGGTTTCACGGTAACTTTTTCGTAAACACCGGCTGCGATATATGGATCAGCATCGGCCCATTCTTGTGCACTTGTGAGGGATTCAAATTCAGCTACGATTAGGCTGCCTGTAAAACCAGCATCGCCTGGATCTGAGCTGTCAATTGCTGGGTGTGGGCCTGCGATAATTAAGCGACCTTCTTCTTTTAACTCGTTTAAGCGAGCAATATGTTGATCTCGAACCGAGAGACGTTTTTCAAGACTATTTGCCATGTCTTGACTGATAAAAGCATATAGCATAATGAGTTGTAGTTATAAATTGAGTGTTAAGCTTGATTGTATCAATAAATTTGGTCAAGCAGTTTACGCTAGCGTTTCAAATTGCTGGACGCACTATAATACCAAGTAGATTATCATGAGCCAGTTTTTTGTAATACATCCTGTCACACCACAAAAGCGTTTGATCCGTGGTGCGGTGGAGATTATTGATCAAGGTGGTTTGATTGTCTATCCAACCGACTCTTGCTATGCCCTTGGATGTCATATTGGCGACAAGCAAGCGATGCAGAGGATTCGCAAAATTCGCAATGTCGATGAAAAACACCATTTAACCCTGGTGTGTCGAGATCTATCAGAATTATCTAACTATGCAATCGTGGACAACAGTTCGTATCGAATGATGAAAAACTGTACTCCGGGGCCTTATACATTTCTATTGAAAGCAACGCATGAGGTGCCACGACGTTTGCAAACACCAAAACGCAAAACGATAGGTTTAAGAGTGCCTGATCATCCTATTACACTCGCGCTGTGTGAGGAACTAGGACAGCCTTTAATGAGCAGCACACTCATTTTACCTGATCGTAATGAGCCGCTATCTGATCCATTGGAAATGCGAGAATTGCTGGGTAATCGTGTTGATTTGATTATTGATGGAGGATATTGCGGTATTGAAGCGACTACCGTGATTGACTTTGTTGAAAAAGGCCCTGCTGTTTTGCGTCAAGGTAAGGGTGATGCGAGTTGGCTGACTGAATAATCTCTCTTTAGAGCATATAACTTCCAGTGCGTGCTGCGTATAATGAACTCAATCAATGAGTACCATTCAAGCGATTACTATTTGGGCTATTCCAGTTCTGTTTGCGATCACATTACACGAGGTTGCTCATGGCTGGATGGCAAAACGGTTTGGTGACCTCACTGCGCAATCCTTAGGGCGGCTGAGTCTTAATCCCATCAAACACATTGATCCAATTGGTACAATTTTGGTACCTGGTATTTTAATTGCCACTACGGGTTATGCATTTGGTTGGGCTAAGCCTGTGCCCGTAAATTTCAATCTACTAAAAAATCCAAAGAAAGATATGGTATGGGTTGCAATTGCAGGGCCTGCTGCGAATTTGGTTATGACTCTATTTTGGGTAATGATCTTACTTGCCTTTTTAAGTGCCGCAAATAACGATGGCCAGTATGCGGTATTTTTTGTTTATATGGCGTTGGCAGGTATTTTTATTAATTTGATACTAATGGTTTTAAATCTATTACCTGTTCCTCCTTTAGACGGCGGCAGAGTGCTCTCAGGTTTGGTGCCGGATCAATTTTCTCGCATATTCTCAAAAATTGAGCCGTTTGGTTTATTTATAATGTTTGGATTATTGTTCGCAGGGCTGCTAAATACACTCGTATTTACGCCATCTATTATGATTTTATTTTTCATTATGTCTTTTTTTGGTATACAACCCGCAGAGTTTATCCCTCATCTTGAAATGATTTTAGGCTCTAGTAAATAAATGAATACACTTGCTTCTCAAAATAATCGTGTGCTATCAGGTATGCGACCTACAGGACAATTACACCTTGGGCATTTGAACGGAGTGTTAAATAACTGGTTGGAACTACAGCATACACATGAATGTTTTTTCTTTGTTGCAGACTGGCATGCGTTAACAACCGAATACGATAATACTCAAATTATTTCGCATAGTGTTACAGAGATGGTAGTCGATTGGCTGGCTGCCGGTGTGAGCCCAAGTGCTGCAACATTATTTATTCAATCACATGTAGCAGAGCATGCTGAGTTACATTTATTGCTTTCAATGATTACACCATTAGGGTGGTTAGAGCGCGTTCCAACATACAAAGATCAACAAGAAAAATTAAAAGAAAAAGATTTGGCTACCTATGGTTTTCTTGGCTATCCATTATTACAAAGTGCCGATATATTGGCTTATAAAGCCGGTAATGTTCCGGTAGGTGAAGATCAGGTTGCACATGTAGAGCTTACTCGCGAGGTCGCACGAAGATTTAATTTCATTTACGGCAAAGAGCCTGATTTTGAAGAAAAAGCCAAACTTGCGATCAGTAAAATGGGCAAGAAAAATGCCAAGTTATATCGAGAGCATCGAAAACGCTTTCAAGAAAAGGGTGACCCCGAGGCGTTAGAAGTCGCTAAGGCGTTATTAGAATCTCAACAAAATATTTCAATTGGAGATAAAGATAGATTATTTGGCTATTTAGAAGGGGAAGGGAAAATTATATTGCCCGAGCCACAGGCATTGTTAACCAAAGCATCGAAGATGCCGGGGTTAGACGGACAAAAAATGTCCAAATCGTATAACAACACTATTTCTTTACGTGAAGATTCAGAATCTGTTGAGAAAAAAATTCGCACCATGCCAACCGACCCTGCGCGTGTAAAAAGAACGGATCCAGGTGACCCTAAAAAATGTCCCGTATGGCAACTTCATGAGATCTATTCTTCAGAAGATACTCGAACTTGGGTTCAAGAAGGATGTTCCTCTGCTGGCATTGGTTGTATTGAATGTAAGCAACCCGTCATAGATGCGGTAGAACAAGAACTCAAACCTATCCGCGAACGCGCAAATGATTATCTTGAAGATGAATCTACTTTAACAAGCATTATTCAAGAAGGTTGCGAAGAAGCGCGCGACATTGCACGTGATACGCTGGAGGACGTTAGGGAAGCAATTGGGTTATAATTACCTTAACAAGTATGTCAGATAACGAAAATACATCCCAAGATAATCTTCAAGGCGAATTACCTTTTGCAGTTGTAAAAGGTGAGCCGATGACGGTTCCACCTGAAGATCTCTATATACCGCCCGATGCGCTTGAAATCTTTCTAGATGCCTTTGAAGGTCCGCTTGATTTACTTCTATATTTAATCAAAAGACAGAATTTAGATATTGTTGCATTGCCAGTCGCAAAAATTACGCAGCAATACATGGACTACATCGAGTTGATGCAAGAAATGCGTTTGGAACTGGCAGCTGAATATTTGGTTATGGCGGCGATGTTGGCGGAAATTAAATCGCGTCTGCTATTACCACGACCTGTAGAAGAAGATGAAGAGGATGATCCGCGCGCTGAATTGATTCGTCGCTTACAAGAATACGAACGATTCAAAAAAGTTGCAGAAGATATTAATGAAATTCCGCGCATGCACCGCGATACATTTGGTGTTTCTGTTATTCAAGCGGAATATGAATACGAACGACCTCAACCCACTGTCGATTTAAAAGATGTTATTGCTGCCTTTCAAGAAGTGATGCAACGAGCAAAAATGTTTGCCAGTCATCATATTGATCGTGAGCCGTTATCGGTGCGCGAGAGAATGTCGCGAATCTTAACCATGTTAAACGTTGAAGACTTTGTTGAATTCAACCGTTTTTATGATGAGAAAGAGGGGCGCAGTGGAGTCATTGTGACATTCCTGGCGATGTTAGAACTCATTAAAGGGCATGTAATTGAATTAGTACAGTCAGAGCCATTTGCGCCAATTTATATTAAACCTGCTGTTAAAGGCCCAGTTGAAAATGAAATGTTAGATGACGCGCAAGATGAAGACGACATTACTTATGATTAATTTGTTTGTTAATTAAGGTTTATTTCATGAAAGATGAAACATTGAAGAATATTGTTGAGGCCGCATTAATGGCAGCAGATTCTGCTCTAAATATCGATCGGTTATTACAACTATTCGAGCATGACGAAGACAAGCCAACTCGCGATCAATTAAAAAAGGTATTAAAGACACTACAGGATGAATGCGAAGGTCGTGGAGTCGAGTTAAAAAGAATAGCTAGTGGCTTCCGTTATCAAACACGTGTTGATGTACAGCCTTGGGTGGCGCGCTTATGGCAAGAAAAGCCACCTCGTTATACTCGTGCCTTATTAGAAACTTTATCTTTGATTGTCTATCGTCAACCGATTACGCGTGGTGAAATTGAAGAAGTGCGTGGTGTAAGTGTCAGCAGCAGTATCATTAAAACACTTTTAGAAAGAGAGTGGGTTAAAGTTGTAGGGCATAAAGAAGTCCCAGGTCGACCTGCACTTTATGGTAGTACTAAGAAATTTTTAGATTACTTTAATTTAAAAACATTGAATGAGTTGCCTAGCCTTGCAGAGTTGACGGATTTAGATCAAGAACACCCAGAGCTAGATTTAGGTGCACCTGAAGATGGAGATGATCAAGTTCAATTAGGTGTGGTAAATGAGTCGGGTGATATCGAGGAAATTGTTGGTCCTAATGAGACGCGCCACTAAATTTATAAGTAATATTCTACCTGTCTAGCTGATTTCTCAATCTTAGTTCTAATATTTTACTTAGTTATCAATGTCTGCTTACGACCCAAAGTGTTAGCATAGGCACGGCACGCGCGAATAAACGACGCAACAGAGATGTTGCTTCAGATTCAATATATCTTTGTCAAAATGTCCATTTTCGACCCAAAGCGGTCATTTTCCATCTATTAAGTAATTAATAAATTGTCTGAAAGAATACAAAAATTTCTTGCCAATCAGGGTATCGCTTCGCGCCGTGAGATTGAGCGTTGGATTCATGCAGGAGAAATAAAGGTAAATGGTGAGCTTTGTACTATTGGGCAAACAATTTCTGGTGATGAAAATATTGAAATTCGCGGCGAACTGATTGCACTTAACACAAATGTCCATAGTCGAGTTATTTTGTATCACAAGCCAGAAGGCGAAATTGTTTCTCGATCTGATCCACAAGGGCGCCCCACTGTTTTTGATAAGTTGCCTTACCTAAAAACAGGGAGATGGGTATCTGTAGGACGCTTGGATGTAAATACATCCGGACTATTATTGTTCACCACCGATGGTGTGCTAGCGAATGAGTTGATGCATCCGAGGAATCAAATTGAACGTGAATATCGTGTGCGTGTTCAAGGTGAAGTAACCAATGAAATTATGACTAAAATTCAAAATGGTGTTCAGCTAGAAGATGGGATAGCTAAGTTGAAAATACTTGAAGTACAAGAAGCATGGGGAGTAAACACGTGGTGCCGTGTTGTATTACATGAGGGTCGTAACAGAGAGGTGCGTAGAATTTGGGAGTCACAAAATTTGCGCGTGAGTCGGCTTATTCGTACTCGTTTTGGTTCAGTTGAATTACCACGTGATATGCGGCTTGGTAAATATATTGACCTAACGCCAAGTCAATATAAAAGTTTGCAAAAGCTTATTCCAGATAAATAATTTTCAACCGATAAAATATGGATTGATTTTATAATTTGTACCCGTTGTCCCTTTGCTATCAGGGCCAATGAAAAACAAATACGGTGCAAGTACGTCTTCTGGCTTGGCAAATTCCTTTGGATTAATTCCAGGAAAATTGTTTAATCTAAGTTTTGTAGCAACTGGTGCAGGGTCAACGCCATTTACGCGTATTGGTTTGTCGCCATCCAGTTCGTCGGCTAGAATTTTTAACAAACCGAGTTGTGCAGTTTTCGCTGTTGCGTACGCACCCCAATAGGCTTTGCTACTTTCATGAGTAGTAAATACAATGCTTGGGTCATCAGCTAGTTCAAGTAATGGAATACAACATTTTACTAACATGAAAGGTGCATGCTGATTGACTGTGATCGTTTTCAACCAAGAATCCAATACCATGTTGCGCACGCCTTGTAGTGATTCAAGGTAGCCTGCATTTAATACTAGCGAGTCAATTGTTTTATTTTGTTTATAGATATATTCAGCAAATTTAATGTAATCAGTTTCACCTGCAAGACTAAAATCTATGGAATAGGTTTGATGCTCAATGGCAGATATTTCTGCTAGCTCTTTTCGAATGGAGTCCAAGCTTTGTTGGTTCTTGGACAATAGTAATAGTTCTGCACCTAATTTTGCACATGAAATGGCCAACGCTCTGCCAATGCCACTGGTCGCTCCAGTGATGATGATAAATTTTCTACTAAGGTAATTATCTTTGGGAATATAGCTATTTAGTAAAATTTTTATATCTTTCAAAAGAATTCTTCCATGAATACGAGTACGTCTATACTGTTTTTGGTGTGTTTTCTACTATTTTAAGTTCAGGAATCGTTTTTTTCTTTTCGATTCCTAATTCAGTAAACTTGCGTGCACCACTTAAAACTTGGCGATCGAGTGAGCCCATAGCCTTATTGTATTGTTCGACACTGGAATCAAGATTTTTACCAAGCTTTTGAAGATGCTCTGCAAATGTAGCAAGCCGGTGATATAGATCTTCTCCGAGTTCGCGAATTTTTTCTGCATTTTCGGCTACCGCTATTTGACGCCAGCCGAATGCAACAGCGCGTAATAAAGCAACAATGCTTGTAGGTGTTGCAAGAATAACTTTATTTTTTAACGCATCTTCTAGTAATTTTGGGTCTTGTTCTAATGCTGCTGATAAAAACTGCTCTCCAGGAATGAACAGTACAACAAAGTCTGGCGAGTTTTTAAATTGACTCCAATAGGCTTTGCTAGACAATTCTCGCATGCGTTCACGTACATTGCGCGCATGACGTACTAATGCGTTTTCACGTTCACTTTCATTGTCTGTCTGTGCGGCATTTAAGTAAGCGTCTAGTGGAGTTTTTGCATCAATGATTAACTCGCGATTATCGGGCATGCGTACAACCATATCTGGACGTAAACGTGATTCATTATCATCGCTTGATTGTTGCTCAAAAAAATCACAGTGATCAACCATGCCAGCTAGTTCTGCAATTCGTTTCAATGTGAGTTCACCCCATTGACCACGTATCTCGGGTCTTCTGAGCGCAGAAACCAAATTTTGCGTTTCTTGGCGTAAATCAGATTGTGTTTCATTAATGATTTTTAAATGCTGTGATAGCGAGCCAAATGATTCTTTACGATCTTTTTCAATCGATTTAATTTGTTCTTCTGTATTTTTCAAGGCTGATTGAATCGGTTGTAATAATGTCTCAATCGATTTTTCTTTTTTGTCTAAGTTAGCCTCTGCTTGAATCTGGTATTGAGAAAGCTTTTCTTTAGCAAGCGCGAGAAAATTTTCATTATTGAGTTTTAGAGCTTGCTGAGAAAGCGTAGAAAATGAGTTTTCTAATTGTTTGCGCGATTCCTCAATGGTTTCAATTTTTTCAAGATAGCGTTCTTTTTCGAGTTGCAGTTGCATTGATAATTGCTGCGAAATGGATTCAAGTTTGTCTTGTTCCCTGCGTGCACGATTACGCATGATTAGCGCACCTAACGCGGCACTTAATAAACAAAGGCTTGCGCACAGAAGCGCAAATTGCCATGTATCTTGAAGCTCTACATTGATCATGTAGATATTGTCGATCAGCTACAAGTAAAAAGCCACTCTTTGATTTCTAAAGGTTGTTGGATGATCAGATCGGCTCCCCAAGAGTCGATATCTTGATTATCTGGAATGTAACCATAAGCTGCAATGGCAGTATGCATGCTCGCAGCTTGTCCCGCTTGGATATCTCTAGGGTCATCGCCAACGTAAATTGTATTTATCTCATTAACATTTAATAGTTTTGCTGCATGATGCAATGGATCGGGATGCGGTTTTCTATTTACTAGTGAGTCACCACTTACCACACATTCTGTGCGTTCTGTAATGCCAAGTTTTTTTAATAAAGGTTCTGTTAGAAAACCAGGTTTATTGGTTACAACTCCCCAAGATATACCTTTTTCATCAAGTGTTTCGAGTAATTCAATAACACCACTAAATAGCTCGGTTTTGATGCATAAGTTATTTGCATAAGTTTGTAAGTATTCTTTTCTAAGTTCTTCGCGATGAATATCGTTGCTCAATTCTTCAAAACCGAGTTGAATGAGTGCCGCACTACCACGAGATGTATGTTTGCGAGCAAGTTCATAGTCAACAGGTGGCATGTTATGTTTGCTAAGCAAAATATTTAGTGCGTCCGCCATATCAGGTGCAGTGTCTGCAAGTGTGCCATCTAAATCAAATAATACAGCTTGAACCTGTGGCTTTTTGGGCATTAGAAATCAGCTTCAGCTTTTATGTGCATGCACAATGTAATTCACGCTTGTGTCAGAGGAGAGTTTGTAACTTTTCAAAATTGGGTTATAGCTCATACCGATAATGTCATTGGTATTCAGCTGAGCTTGCCGAATCCACTGATCTAACTCGGAAGGGCGAATTAGCTTTTCATAATGATGTGTGCCCTTTGGAAGTAGATTTAAAATGTATTCGGCACCAATAATTGCAAATAAGAATGCCTTGGGGTTACGGTTTATGGTTGAGAAAAAAACATGTCCATTTGGTTTCGCTAATTCAGAGCATGCTTTTACGATTGCCGATGGGTCAGGTACATGTTCCAGCATCTCCATACAGGTAACGATATCGTAAGTTTGGGGCTCTAGTACTGCAAGCTCTTCAGCAGATACCGCTTGATAATTGATATCCACTTGTTGTTCTTTGGCATGTATTTTCGCAACAGAAAGTGGCGCCTCACCTAAATCGATTCCCTTAACATCTGCACCTTTTTGTGCCATCGATTCTGAAAGAATACCACCACCGCAACCTATGTCTAAAACTTTTTTGCCTTTAAGCCCAGCGTGATCATCAATATAATTAAGCCGTAAAGGATTGATATCGTGTAATGGTTTAAATTCACTTTCCGTATCCCACCAGCGAAAAGCTAACGCTTCAAATTTGGCCAATTCTTCTTGATCGAAATTTGAATTTATCTGCTCTGGATTATTCATCTTAGTTAACTATTTTTTTGTTCCATGTCTTAGTTTTAGCAAGTATTTCATTTTGGTCCATTGTCAAAAGTTCGCGATTGCTTAAGAGCTGTTTTCCAGCAACCCACACATCTTTTACTTGATTGCGTTGTGTAGCATAAACGAGATGACCAATTGGATCATAAATGGGCTGTGCTTCTATAGTATCAATATCAATAACACATAAGTCCGCTGATTTACCTATTTCTATTGATCCAATTTCTTGATCCATACCAAGTGCCTTTGCGGCGTTTATGGTAGTGCTGCGTAATACTTCATATGCTGGAAATGCGGCCGCATCATTAGCGACAGCTTTTGCTAGTAAAGCCGCGCAGTGCATTTCACTTAACATGTCCAGGTCATCGTTACTTGCACAACTATCTGTTCCAATCACAATGTTAACATTTTTATCTGCAAGCTTTTGTGTTTGGCAGAACCCACTTGCCAATTTTTGATTGGATTGAGGGCAGTGGACAACGTTGGCATTATTTTCTGCAAGTAAATCCATTTCATCCTCTTGCAGTTGTGTCATGTGTACAGCAACAAGGTTGCTATTGATAAGACCAATTTCATTTAGACGTTGGATAGGCCGAGTATCATATTGTTCCTGACTTTTTGTGATTTCATCTTTAGTTTCGTGCAGATGAATATGCACAGGAAGCTCAAGTTCATTGGCCAACACTGCCACGCGTTCCAGTGGCTGGTTGGAAACGGTATACGGCGCATGCGGTGCAAAAGTGCATTTTACTAGCGGATGTGATTTGTATTGATCATGCAGGGCTAGGCCTTTTGTAAAATATTCATCCACATCTTTGGCGTACTGTGTTGGGAAATCTAATAGAATCATACCGATATGCGCACGCATGCCTGACTTTGTCACTTCTGATGCTGTTGTTTCTGCATAAAAATACATATCATTGAAGCAAGTCACGCCACCTCTTAGCATCTCTGCTATTGCAAGTTGAGTGCCGACTTGAATAAATTCCTCATTAACCCATTTTTGTTCTGCTGGCCAGATATGGTTTTGCAGCCAATCCATTAATGGCATATCGCTCGCGAAGCCTCGGAATAGTGACATTGCTGCATGGGTATGCATGTTAATTAATCCGGGGAAAACAATATGTTCGCGATAATTATATTCAAACTGCGCTTCATAAATTTTTTTTGCGGATTCAGTCGGTAGAATGTTATGTATCAATCCATCTTTAATCGCAATTGTGTGATCAATTAAGACATCATTACCGCGATTAACAGTTAGAATTGTACTTCCGTGTATTAACGTATTTATATTTTGCATACTGTAGGTCGATTAGTTGAGAAAACTATCAAATTATTTTATTAAGGCTTTAGGCTTGCTGAAAACATCATGAATAATTTTATTTTGGCTTATTTTATTACTGCGTTATCAGCTGTAATAATATTTTATCAAACATATCATAATATGTTTGATATTTGGATTAATTCACCAACATACCAGTATGGCTTATTGGTATTTCCAATCTCAATTTACTTAATATGGCATGGCAAAGATGTCATTAAAAATATAAATCTCTATCCTAGCTATTATTACTTACTACTGTTATTTGCTGTATTTTCATTGTGGTACTTCGCAGATTTATACGAGATAAATTTCCTCAAACATTTTTCAGCATTAGCGTATGTGCCGGCCATAATGCTGTTTTTATATGGAAGCAAGTTGTTAAGAACTTTTATTTTCCCTATTTCATTTATAATATTTGGAACACCATTTGGCGAGGAAATTGTATTCATACTTCAGGCTATAACGCATTCAGGAGTTATGATTATTTTGAAAATTTTAAATTTTAACCCCGAGGCTGAAAATCTATTTATTCTTGCTGGAGGACAGTTATTTGAAGTCACGCGAGATTGTAGTGGGGTCCGTTATTTTATGGCCACTCTAATCTTTTCAAGTCTTTATGCTTACATAAAAGGTTTTAGTCAAAAATCGACAATAATTTTCATACTTATTGCGATATTTTTTCCAATCTTATTAAACATATTACGTGCTTCTTTTATAGCAGTGATTGCAATATTAGGTTCACGCGAACTAGCAATTGGCATGGACCACACAATATATGGAATGATATTTTTCATTATTAATGTGATTATCATCATTATGATCGGTGTTCCACTAACTCAATATTTTGCTAAAAAGTTAATTCTTCCTCGTGTCGATAATTACAGATAGTGCTGTAGCATGGCAAGACGGTCATCTCGTATTGCTTGATCAACGCAAGTTGCCAAATTTTGTGCACTACATTCAGTGTCAAAATATTATAGACGTAATTACAGCAATTAAGGATATGGTAGTACGTGGTGCACCCGCAATAGGTGTGACCGCTGCATATGGTGTGGTACTTGCTGCACGGAGTCGATACCAACATTCTATAGAAACATGGCAACAAGATATTCAGTATGATTTGAATGCGCTTAGTGAGGCGCGTCCAACCGCAGTGAATTTACGATGGGCTATCGAGTGTATGCAAAAAGAGATCGCAGATTTTGGCCACGGTGACCCAGAGCCTACTTTGCTGGCAACGGCGATTAAAATACATAAAGACGATATACGCGCAAATAAAACACTAGGAGACTTTGGAGCAACTTTGATAGATGAGAACGCTAGTGTGCTAACTCATTGCAATGCCGGAGCCTTGGCAACGGGAGGTTATGGTACCGCTTTAGGTGTAATACGTAGTGCATTTGCACAAAATAAGATCAAACTAATTTATGCTGATGAAACGCGTCCTTGGTTTCAAGGCACAAGGCTCACCGCATGGGAACTCATGCAAGACAGTATCCCCGTTACGGTAATTTGTGATAGTGCTGCGGCGAGCTTGATGCGTCAAAAGCAAGTTGCATGGGTCATTGTCGGTGCGGATCGCGTAGCAAGTAATGGAGATGTGGCTAATAAAATTGGTACATACTCATTAGCCATAATGGCGCAACAACATGGCGTGAAGTTTATGGTTGCTGCACCTACCAGCACGATAGATATGCGTATTGAGAGTGGGGAGCAAATTGAAATTGAACAACGGGCCCAAAGTGAAGTTACATCTCTAGGGGAGCATGCTATCGGGACAGATGACGTGGAAGTTTGGAACCCCGTTTTTGATATCACTCCGGCTGAATTTGTGGATGCATTGGTGACGGAAAAAGGGGTTATTGAGAGCCCAAATCATGAAAAAATACTCGCTTTAATGAAGGCTTATTAGTTTAGCGGTTTTTGGCCCATTTTAATGCTTGGCGGTCACTAATAAGCACTTGTTTGAACGATGAGATTGAATTTCTAAGCATTCAGATCCGTTTTACATGGCTTTTCTTTAAACCCACTCTCCCAGACTTGTGTTATAATTTGATGCATCAGAGCGAATTTAAATTCTCGCAAAAACGACCCTAATTTTAGACTAAATAATCAGTTCCTAGATGGCTGCCATCGCCAAAGAAATACTTCCAGTTAATCTCGAAGATGAGATGCGCGAATCCTATCTCGCTTACGCAATGAGCGTAATCGTAGGGCGCGCATTACCCGATGTTCGTGATGGTCTGAAGCCCGTTCATAGACGTGTGCTCTTTGCTATGAATGAACTCGGGAACGATTGGAATAAGCCCTATAAAAAATCAGCTCGCGTGGTGGGCGATGTCATCGGTAAATATCATCCGCATGGCGATACCGCAGTCTATGACACGATTGTGCGTATGGCGCAGCCGTTTTCCATGCGTTACATGTTGGTGGATGGGCAAGGTAATTTCGGTTCTGTGGATGGTGATGCACCTGCCGCGATGCGCTATACCGAAATCCGCATGGCCAAGATTGCGCATGAAATTGTTGCGGATCTAGAAAAAGAAACGGTTGATTTTGTCCCTAACTATAATGATGAAGAGTCTGAACCATCAGTATTTCCTACGCGGATTCCTAACTTATTGGTCAATGGATCATCAGGAATCGCCGTTGGGATGGCGACAAATATTCCACCGCATAATATCAGTGAAGTCATCAATGCTTGTGTCGCATTAATTCAAAATCCAGAAGCTGATTATCATGAGCTAATGCAACATATCCCAGGGCCTGATTTTCCAACCGCTGCGTTAATTAATGGTCGAGCCGGTATCGCTGAAGCATATCGTACAGGGCGTGGACGTGTGCATATGCGAGCACGTACACACATAGAGCAAGACGAAAAAAGTGGACGTGAAAGAATTGTTGTAACTGAATTACCCTATCAGGTTAATAAAGCCAACTTAATCATTAAGATTGCGGACCTCGTAAAAGAAAAGCGTATTGAAGGGATTGCAAC
>JBCCEI010000015.1:0-26893 GCA_039030355.1 Pseudomonadota bacterium
ATTAATTAATCTTTTAGTTGGGCGCATTCTTGATTGAAAACCATTTGAGTTGTCTACATTTCTAAAACCTAATGCTCCATCTAAATAATTTAATTCTAGTAAACCATCAACAATTCTTCTGACAAAAATGCTGTAACTAATACATTGGTAATTATATCGTTCATCTTGATTATATCGATCTCTAGTACGTGAATAACCTAAATACATTTCCTCATCCGCACAATATGCTAAAAACAAATCTAGGATTAAATACTTAATATGATTGCGTATTCGTTGTAATACTTTTGAGTTCGGCATTCGCTCATACATGCCGCTATCAAATAATTCTTCTTGTAACGCTAGTACTAAATTTTTGACATTGGGGTGTTCAGAATCCCAATTAAAATCGATAGGACGAGAATTCTCGTACTTGTTTTTTACACAATCTCTATCAGTCCCCATTTTTTTCTCCTACGAGTAATGTAGGAAATATTAGGCGAAAGCAGAAATTTAGTTAGAGTAAAACTGGATAGAAAGTTAAATGAGCTAACTCAAAGAATACAAATCAAGACAAGTTTCCGTACTACCACATATTTTTTTGGTAGCACTTCAAAACAGTTGGGTAGGACCAACTATCTTTTTAAGTTGTGCAAGACGAACTAAATGCTGCTCGCATTACATGCAAATCAGATAGATATGTATTTTGTTGGTTGCACAGAAACTGGATAGGCCATATTCGATCTGGATTGTAATTATTGTTAAATAAATTTAATAACCACCACTATATTTTTCACTCACTTACATCACCATTTGCTATAATGATCACTAGAAAAGATTTCGTGCTACCACCTAAGGTAGCGCGTGGTAGGAGCGGTAGTATATTAGCTTCTGACAGGCGAAAAAACTTAACGATGAGCGTTAGGTTTAGTTTATAAATGGTTGATTTTAGCGCCTCTGAGGCGTTCTGATGAATGGTTCAATGGAGCGGGAAACGAGGTTCGAACTCGCGACCTCAACCTTGGCAAGGTTGCGCTCTACCAGCTGAGCTATTCCCGCTTTAAGGACATTCTATTCTATGCGACCTCAAAATTGAGTCAATGTACTCAAATGGCTAGGCTAACCAAATGCCTTGATGGCACGACGTATATATACAAACATTGACCAAAGTGTGAGTGCAGCGGCTATATAGAGCAGCCACACCCCAATTTCAAATATTGGTAACCCGAAGACTGGATAGCGATATAGCAATAAAAATAAGGAAACCATCTGAACAGTCGTTTTAATTTTGCCGATAATTGAGACCGAGACCGATCCTCGATAACCAAGCTCTGACATCCACTCACGCAAACCTGATACGGCAATTTCTCTTCCGATAATGATCAAAGCGGGAATTAGAATAGATAACTTGCCAAATTCGTCAGCAATCATAACCAACACAGTGACCACAATTAGCTTGTCTGCAATGGGGTCTAAAAATGCGCCTAGCTTGGATGTTTGATTAAGCTTTCGGGCAAGATATCCATCAAGCCAATCGGTGATACATGCCAAGCCAAACAATAAGGCGGCTATCTTCATGCCGATCACATTGGGTGGAAAATAATAGACAAAAACAAGAAGTGGAATAATCAAAATCCGCACAAATGTCAGGATGTTAGGAATACTATATGTCATTTAAAATTAACTTCCTGTTATGTGCATTTCTTGATAAATTGCTTTTGCCAAATTCTTGCTAATCCCAGGTACTTTAGCAAGCTCTTCCTCCCCCGCTTTGGACACACCTTGGATACCACCAAAATATTTAAGCAAATTTTGGCGACGTTTTGGCCCTAAACCATCAATATTTTCCAATGGTGAATGTATTCGTTTCTTACTACGTCTTTTGCGATGACTCGTGATTGCAAAGCGGTGTGCTTCATCTCGTATCTGCTGAATCAAGTGTAAGGCCAATGAATGCTCATCAAGATGTATTTCAGGACCACCATCGGCTTGAATCAAGGTTTCCATACCAGGCTTACGCTCAACTCCTTTAGCCACACCTATAATTTTTACGCCTTCAACTTGCAATTCTTGCAATGCTTCCTTTGCCTTACTTACCTGGCCCTTACCACCATCTATAAATAAAATATCAGGTAGCTTACCTTCCCCTTTTTTTAAACGTGTATAACGACGCGTAAGCGCTTGATGCATGGCGGCATAATCATCACCTGGCTCGATTCCTTCAATATTAAACCGTCGATAATCAGATTTCACTGCACCCACTTGTTCAAACACTACACATGAAGCTACAGTTGCTTCTCCCATCATATGGCTAATATCAAAACACTCCATACGTGTGGGCATGAATTCAAGCTTTAACTCTTCTTGTAATGCTTCATAACGTTGCAGCAAACCTGCTTTAGTAGCTAATTTGGATTTTAGTGATGTTGTGACATTTTTTTTTGCAATCTCTAACCATCGTGCACGTTTACCGCGTGGTGCATGCACAATTTCAATTTTTCGACCCAACTTATTAGCTAACATTTGTTTTAAGACTTGGACATCATCCGGTTGATGGCTAGTAATAATTTGCTCTGGGATAATATGGGTCAAATAATATTGTCCTAAAAATGCCGAGAGAATTTTCTCAGGCTTCATCTCTTCTGGTACCGTGGGGAAATAACTTTTGTTTCCTAGGTTCACACCTGCTCGAATATTAAATACTTGCACACACGCAACTTCACCCTCACATTGCACTGCAAGAGTATCTACATTGCCTGTTTCGGTGTTTACATATTGTTGTTCAGAAACTTCACGCAACATGCCAATTTTGTCACGATAATTTGCAGCGTTTTCGTAATCTAATTCAGAAGAAGCTACATCCATCTTCTGCACGAAACGCTCAATAAGCTGATCACTATTACCTTCTAAAAAATCTATCGCAGAATTGATATCTCTTCGGTAAGTAGTTTCATCTATGTATCCAACACACGGCGCACTACAGCGTTCTATCTGATGTTGTAAACATGGTCTACTGCGATGACTAAAGAAGTAATCATCACATTGGCGCACTTTGAATACTTTTTGTAATAGATTGAGCGCATACCGCGCAGCGCTAACACTTGCATAGGGGCCAAAGTAACGACCTTTCTTTTTTCTACTACCACGATAAAAAGTAATTTGAGGGTAATGATGCTCTGATGATATGTAGATATATGGATAACTTTTATCATCTCTTAATAAAATATTATAGCGAGGACGGTGCTCTTTAATTAAGTTATTTTCCAGTAGCAAGGCTTCAGCCTCAGTGTTGGTCACTACAATTTCTATATCACAAGTTTGTGTGAGCATTTTTGCAATACGTGCGCTAGATTGAGTTTTAGAAAAATAAGTGCTTACGCGTTTTTTTAAATTTTTTGCTTTTCCTACATAAAGATATTTCTCATTCGCATCCAGCATGCGATATACACCAGGATTGTGTGGTAACGTCTTAACAAACCGATTCGGATCAATCTTTAGGTTTTTATTTAGCTCAACCATCCAATTTATCGCTTTTTTAAGAGCTTGCTTATCTTTTTAAACACTTGCTCAAATTGCTGTGTGGTTAAACGTTTTGTTTGTGTGTTGTAGCGACTACAGTGATAAGAATCAATCAATGTTATTTTGTTAGGTAGATGATGAAGATTTTCATGCCCAAAAGTATATTGGCTGAGTTTCAAATCGAAAGAACGGATAATCGAGTCATGTGCTATTTTACCCAGTGCTAAAATAACACTGCATGGTTTTAAAGCATGCAACTCATTTTTTAGAAATGAATTGCAGGTTTTAATTTCTTCTGTGGTAGGTTTGTTTGCAGGTGGAACGCACTTCACAGCATTAGTAATTCTGCAATTATTTAGTTTTAAACCATCTTTGATACTTTTTGATTCAGCTGCGCTAGCAAAATTAAATTTAAATAACGTTTCATACAACAAAATGCCAGCATAATCACCCGTGAAGGGTCTACCTGTGGCATTTGCACCATGCATGCCAGGCGCTAAGCCTACAATTAAGAAATTAGCATTTGGGTCACCAAATGAAGGAACAGGTTTGCAAAAATATTCTGGGTATTTTTGTTTAGATGACTTTAGAAAATCTGCAAGACGTGAGCACCTTTTGCAGTTTTCCCTGTAAACTGATGTACTTGACGCAGCCATATATGACTATATAGCTATTAAAATTTTAATAATGCAGAGCCCCAGGTAAAGCCACCACCAAATGCTTCAAGCATGATAGTTTCACCTTTGTTAATTCGCCCATCACGAACTGCGCAGTCTAGAGCAAGCGGAATAGATGCCGCAGATGTATTTCCATGTTCTGAAACTGTTACTACAACTTGTTCCATTGGCATTTTAAGTTTACGTGCAGTTGCTTCGATAATACGGTTATTTGCCTGATGTGGCACCAACCAATCGATATCACTTTTCTGTATGTTGTTTGCCGCCAGAGTTTCATCAACGATTCTACCTAATGTATTTACTGCCATTTTGAATACAGCGTTGCCTTCCATGTAGACATAGGCTTCTCCGGCTTTTAATTGTTCATAACCCTGAGAAATTCCATGTGGTACATGCAATAGATGCTCGTAGCTACCATCAGCATGCAAATGCGTTGATAATATTCCGGGTTCTTCAAATGCTTCAAGCACAACTGCTCCAGCCCCGTCACCAAACAGCACACATGTACTGCGATCATTCCAATCAAGAATGCGAGATAATGTTTCAGAGCCTACCACTAACGCACATTTTGCTTCACCGGTTTTAATAAATTTGTCAGCAATTGCAAGCGCATAAACAAACCCGGTGCAGACAGCCTGCACATCAAATGCAGCACAGCCATGTATATCTAAGCGTTTTTGTAACAAACATGCGGTGCTAGGAAAAATCTTATCTGCTGTTGTAGTTGCCATGATAATAAGATCAATATCGGCATTCTCTTTACCTGCCATCTCAATTGCACGCCGTGAAGCATTGACCGCCAAATCACATGTAGTCTCTCCATCAGCAGCAATGTGACGTTGTTTAATTCCTGTGCGACCTTGTATCCACTCATCAGAAGTGTCTACGATTTTTTCAAGATCTTTATTGCTGAGCACTTTTTCTGGAAGATAGCTTCCTGTACCGATAATTTTTGAAAACGTCATATTTATGGATATTAATGTTGAAATTTATTGGGCTAAATAATCTTCAATTCGTGATTCAATTTTCTTTGGCACCTGTTCACTGGCTTCCACTCGCGCAATATCAATTGCATGTTGAAAGGAAAATGCATCCGCACCACCGTGACTCTTGATAACAACTCCACGCAATCCCAGCAAACTTGCCCCATTATAACGTCTTGGATCGATTCTTGTTTTAAATGCTCTAAGTACTGGCATGGCCATGAATCCACAAAGTTTTGTGAACCAGTTTCGCATAAACTCCTGTTTGGCATAATAGGCAACAATTTTCGCTACACCTTCACTGGTTTTAAGCGATACATTACCTACAAAACCATCACAAACCACGACTTCTACTTCACCACAATATATATCATCACCCTCAACATAACCTATATAGTTCAATCCACTATTTCGCAATACTTCATGCGCCTGTTTTACCTGATCATTACCTTTAATTTCTTCCTCGCCAACATTAAGCAAACCCACTTTTGGTTTTTGAATGTCGTCAATTGCAGTTGCAAGCACAGATCCCATAACTGCAAACTGAAGCAAATGTTCACTTGTGCACCCAACATTTGCACCAAGATCAAGCATGTAAGTTTTGCCTTGCATATTTGGCATTAGACTCGTAATTGCTGGACGATCGATTCCAGATAACATTTTTAACACATAACGGGCGGTAGCCATGAGTGCTCCAGTATTACCGGCGCTAACCGCTGCATCAGCGATTCCCTCTTTAACTAAATTAATTGCGACACGCATAGAGGAGTCTTTCTTATTGCGTAATGCTTGTGATGGTGGTTCATCCATGCTCACACATTGACTTGCATGCTGAATCCGTAATCGCTCATAAGGCGTTACATTTTGCGAATTGAGTTCAGATTGAATTGCTTCTTGATCACCGACCAAGATTAGCGAAACATCTTGATGTTCTTGCAAATAACCAACTGCAGCTTTTACTACTACAGCTGCTCCAAAATCACCACCCATTGCATCAAGTGAGATGGTTACACTAGTCACTGATGGTCAGTTTTATAATGGTTAAAAATGGATTTGCAAGAAAGGGTTACTGTGATTTGCGATCAATGTATTACGCGATCTACCAAACGAAAAACAATCTATTATTCTTCGTCGTCGTCTTCGTACTCGTCTGCAGTCACAATGACTTGTCGACCACGATAATATCCATCTGGCGTGACATGGTGTCGAAGGTGCGTCTCTCCGGTTGTTCCATCAATCGATAAAGCAGCACTCGTTAAGCCATCATGTGCTCTACGCATATCCCTTTTCGATCGAGTTTTTTTACTCTTTTGTACCGCCATTGTGATTCTCCAAACTATTCAGCGTTTAAGTATAGCAAACGGGTTTTCTGCCCTTTTGGCATCGGCCTCAGGACCCTCATTTGAGGCGAGCCAAGCTACCATATCTTGGTTACATAATGAAATATCCTCATGTTTAGGGACAAGCGGCATCGCAAGGAGTAGCTCTTCCTCAATCAACTCAGAAAGGGACAGTAAATTACCCTCATATTCGTGAAAATCGGGGTTTTCTTCTAAGGAATTAGTCCCATTCGGTAAATGTTCTTCAGCAGGCTTAATCAGTACCTCAATGTGTGGATCAAGATCAAATACGACATTATCGAGACATCTCTCGCAGCGCATGGTGACTTTGGCGTGTGCTTCGCCCATTGCTAACGGATAGCCAAACAATCCTTTAGAAAAGCGAAGCTTTGTTGTCACCATGGGCTCCGATGAGACTATATTGCTCTGCAAGCGCTGCATGGTATCCGTTGCTACTAAACCATGTAGATCAGTGTGTTGATCTGCAAACATTTGTGGATCAAATTGAATGGGTAGCAGTTCTAAATCAGACTCAGACATCGTAAACCTCGAGCTCCAGTATACGAAAGAACCCTAGCTTGTTCATCCAATAAAGCATTAGACTTCAACTGTTATGAAAATAATTTTAGCTTCGAGCTCTGAATATCGAAAACGATTGCTCGCCCCATTGATATCTTCAGTGATATGCATCTCTCCGAAGATAGATGAGTCAATCTTGCCAGATGAAACTGCAAAAGATTACGTTTCACGTTTGGCATTAGAAAAAGCTGAAACGATTGCGAATGATCAAAATAATGCTTTAGTCATTGGTTCCGACCAATGTGCAGTATTGAATAAAAGGATAATCACTAAACCAAACACACCAGAAAATGCATTCCAGCAACTCAAAGCATCAAGCGGGAATACTGTAACTTTCTATACAGGCCTGAGTGTCATCAACACTAAAACAAACTCTAAACAAATAAGTTGTGAACACTATAGAGTGACTTTCCGCAAACTAAGCGACAAACAGATAAAAGCCTATTTAGAGAAAGACCAGCCCTATGATTGTGCTGGAAGCTTCAAAGCCGAGGGATTAGGTATAACGTTATTTGAAAAACTGCATGGTGATGACCCAAACACTTTAATTGGATTGCCATTGATCAAATTGACAACATTGCTAATGAAAGAAGGATTTGATGTGTTGTCTGCTTAATGATGACCTTGCTTACTGTTATTCAACGCCAATTGACATAGGATTATTTTTTCAAAGTCCATCTCTCCTCAAATGAGAAATAGCCCCCATGGAATGTGCTTCTTAAGATATTTAATGTTTTGTAACCTGAACGATCAAACGAATAAATATGCTCAACTAAAACAGATGCGCCACTACTACTTCTATTACGAAATTTTTCTGCAAATGAATATTTATTTTTTTCACTTAAATCAAATGAAGTGATATGCTCCCATCGCTGGGTATTAATTTTTCTTGAAGTCATTGGCTGATCAGTTTTAAAGTCAATTTCATCTTCAATAATCAATACGCCAAGAGGGTCTTGTTGAAATTTAGATCTCACTCTACCAGAGTTCATAACCTCAACTGGATCTTTTTCACTCCCTTTGCACTCTAAAATAAAATACTCGCCTCTCCACCTACCAGAAATTTCATTATAAAAACTTTCAATTTCTTGTATGTTTTCCTTACTTAACTGTAATGTTTTAATTTCGTAGTATTCATCTTGAAGTTTTTTAAAATTCGGCGAGACTTGATTACAATTTGCAGCAATCACACTTTGATTGGATTGCATTAGCAAAACTGCTACTAATGCATTTACGATAATTTTACACTTTAAAATTTGCACAACTTCCCCCACCCAAGATGTTTTGCTTAAGTGATGGCAACATATATACGCACATGCATACCTATGCAGTATATTTATCTCAAAACTGGATATTCAAAAACTTTTGTTATTGGCTCGACTATCGCAGCACCAAGCTGTTTAGCAAATCTCTGGAACACATCGTCACGGAATGTGTAATCTTTCATTTCTTCAACGCCAACCACTTCTCTTGCCACATAACTTGCGCTGCCAAAGCCATCAACTAAACCAAGCTCTAACGCCTGCTCGCCTGTCCAAAATAATCCGCTAAACATATTTTTGTCTTTAGCGAGCTTGTCACCCCTTCCATCCATCACTACATCGATAAATTGTTGGTGTATTTCATCGAGTAATGTTTGAATGTGTTGTTTTTCAAATTCGTTTTCAGGCTGAAAAGGATCTAATAAACCCTTGTGATCACCTGCAGTCATTAACCTGCGTTCTACACCTAACTTTTCAATTGCATCTACAAAACCAAACCCATCCATTCGCACGCCTATAGAACCGACAATGCTTGCTTTGTCTGCATAAATTTTATCTGCCGCTACTGCTGCAAACACACCACCCGATGCACAAATATCTGTTACAACTGCGTAAATTGGTTTGTCTTGGTGTAATTCGCGTAAACGTTTTATTTCACGGTTGATATAACTCGCTTGCACGGGGCTGCCGCCAGGGCTGTTAATCCTAAGTATGACTGCTGCAGAATTATCATTTTCAAAAGCTGCTCGCAATCCAGACACAACATTATCTGCACTGGCTTCTTCTCCATCAGCAATCACGCCTGCAAGTTCTACTAATGCAGTATGTTGAGACGTGGGCGAAAGACCTGCAAGTTGAGGGGCAATTAAGCTAAATAAAAACAAAGTAACATAGGCAAAACCGAGTAATTTGAAAAAGATCCCCCAACGTCTTGCACGGCGTTGTTCTTTTAAACCGGCCTGTGCCAAATTAACGATTGTTTCACGCTCCCAGCTAGAGTCTGATCGGTCGTCACTTCTAATTTTTCCTAAGTTAATTTTCGGCTCCATATTCTTTTGTCACCCTTGCTAAATAAATGTATCTGTACGATTAAATGAGACGTATTTTCAAATTTGAGTAAACCTTATAGCTAAATAGAAATCAAATCCGTTCAATTCTAAGAATGTTCCTTTCGTTGTTCTAGACCCTCAATAAAGGCCATTAGTTCATTCGGTAATGGAGCTTTGATCAAGAATCTATCTGACGCACTGGCCAAGTCAAATGATATTTCTTCTGCATGTAAAAACATTCGCTTTAGACCCATTTTTTTGCACTCACGATTGAAAGCAAAATCACCATACTTGTTATCTCCTACCACGGGAAATCCAGTTTGCGCTGCATGAATTCGTATTTGGTGTGTCCTTCCCGTTTTAATTTTTGCAGTCAACAAGGTAAAGCCTGAATAATACTTTTCAGGCATGAAAACTGTATGCGCTTCCTTCCATGAATTCTTTTTGTCATCTATATCATTTTGGCCTTTGGTCTGAAGAGGCGTATTAATTGTTTTATTTTCTAGGTTCCACTGACCTTTTACTAACAGTTGATACTTTTTATTAACATCGTTATCTCGTAATAAGTCATGCAATTCATTTAGCGTGTGCTTATCTTTTGCTAATAACAAGCATCCACTAGTTTCTTTATCCAATCGATGCACTAATTCAAGAAAAGCTTCATTCGGGCGAATTGCTCGTAATACTTCAATAACACCAAACGACACTCCAGACCCAGGATGTACTGCCAAACCTGCGGGCTTATTTATGGCTAATATGTGGTCATCTTCATAGAGAATTGATTCATTGACCAAATGCTTGACTCGCTCACTTATAGTTGCGGGTGCGTTTTGTGACACCTCTAAATTTGGAATTTTGATTTCATCCGCTTCCTGTATCCGATAGGTTTGCTTTACTCTCTTTCCGTTCACACGAATTTTACCGGTACGAAGTAATCGATAGATTAGCCCCTTGGGTACGCCCTTCAGCAACGTAAAAAGATAGTTGTCAATGCGCTGACCATCTCGGCTAGCCTCGACAGTATTGATCGAACCACTCATGGCTAGCGTATGACCATTTGACAGCTCAGCAAAAAATGCCAATAAAAACGCTGAGTTAAGTATTTGCTGACCATCGGATTGATTGATATAGTCTGGTTTGTGCAGTTAATAAATTAGTTTAATTTTAACGCACTGTGCGAAAAAGCCCTATTTAATCTAGGTTCTACAAAAGTAGATGAGAATCAATAATTCTCTTTTGCACAAACTGATTTTCAACACTTTGTGGCTATTACCCATAAAGCGAACATTTGACGCACTAGGAAGACGCTAATCCCCTAGTCGCCTCATAACAAACATAATGATAAGCATTTTAAGTATCACAATTATTTATCTCCTTCGGTTTTTTTCCGCTGAAAAATATCCACCTGCTGATCTATATTTAGCAGAGTTTAGTGCGGACGTAGGTATGCAAAACCAGTTAATACCACAACGTAATCAAGAATTGCGCCGAGGGACAACGACTTTGGACAGAATCAAACATGAAAAGAATTTTAATCAATGCCACACAGCAAGAAGAGCTTCGTGTTGGCATGGTCGATGGACAACGACTATACGATCTCGATATCGAACTTCCATCTCGAAACCAAAAGAAAGATAACATTTACAAGGGTATTATTACCCGCGTTGAGCCCAGCCTTGAGGCCGCCTTCGTAGATTTCGGATCTGAGCGGCACGGATTTCTTCCATTCAAAGATATCTCACGTGAGTACTTTAGCGACTCGGCTAATTCTGGTGAGCGCTTCAATGTTAAGGACCAAATTTCTGAGGGTCAGGAAATTGTTGTACAAGTCGAACGTGAAGAGCGCGGCACCAAAGGCGCTGCACTGACAACCTTCATTAGCCTTGCTGGACGCTATTTAGTATTGATGCCAAATAACCCACGCGCGGGAGGCGTCTCTCGACGAATTGAGGGTGAAGAGCGTGAAGAATTGCGTAAAGCACTCAACAGCGTTGAAATCCCAGAAGGAATGGGTGCAATCGTACGCACTGCTGGCGTTGGTCGAAGCACCGAGGAATTACAGTGGGACCTTAATTATCTGCAACAGATTTATCATGCTATTCAAAATGCTGTCGATTCAGATGATAAACCGTTTTTAATTTATCAAGAAAGTAATGTCATTATTCGCGCGATGCGCGATCACTTGCGCGATGACATAGGTGAAATCATTATTGATGACACTGAAGTCTTTAATGATGCGAAAAAATTTATGCAGCAAGTGATGCCAAATAATTTGAGCAAACTTAAATTGTATGAAGACTCTGTTCCTCTATTCAACCGCTACCAAATTGAATCTCAAATTGAATCTGCATTTAACCGTGAAGTATCGTTACCTTCTGGTGGTTCGATCGTAATTGATCATACTGAAGCAATGATATCGATTGACATCAATTCAGCGCGTGCAACCAAAGGCAGTGACATAGAAGAAACAGCAACCAATACAAATTTGGAAGCTGCAGATGAAATTGCACGTCAATTACGCATTCGCGATTTAGGCGGGCTCATTGTCATTGACTTCATCGACATGATGGCAAATAAAAATCAGCGCGATGTAGAAAATCGTTTGCGTGAAGCACTTAAGATTGATCGTGCACGTGTTCAAATAGGAAGAATCTCTAGATTTGGATTGCTTGAAATGTCACGTCAACGATTGCGCCCATCTTTAGAAGAATCAAGTCAAATTGTTTGCCCACGCTGTACTGGGCATGGCACGATTCGCAGCATCGAATCTTTGGCATTAGGTGTTATGCGCCTCATAGAAGAGGAAGCGTTAAAAGAAAAAACAGCAACCGTTACAGCAAAATTACCAATTCATGTGACAAGCTTTTTGTTAAATGAAAAACGTTCCAATATTGGAGAAATTGAAGAACGACACAAAGTACAGATTATAATCATTCCTGATCCTAATTTAGAAACCCCACATTTTAACGTAGAACGCACGCGCGACGATAATAAAGAAGTCGTTAATGTGCCAAGCTATGATCTGATACCTAAAGAAGAAACGGATTTAGAATTACATAAACCAGCGCCAATCGCAGCAGAACAACCTGCTGTTAAAACCATAAGCGCTGTCGCTCCAGCGCCTACTCCTGGACAGATTGCAAAATCAAAACCTGGATTATTTGCACGCTTAATTAAATGGCTAGGTGGCAGCGAACCAGAAAAGGCACCAAAAAAATCAAACAACCAGAACCGAAACCGCAAACGCGGCTACCGCGACAATCGTCGCAATCGTTCTAGCAATAATCGAAGACGTGGCAATCAAAATCGACGCCGAAATGACAACAATCGCAACTCATCAGGGAATAACCGCAATCGTCATAATGGTCATGGTGGCAATAGAAATCATTCGGGCCAAGCAAAATCAAGAGGTGACTCAAGACCTGCTAATGGAAATAAAGCAAGCTCCTCGAGCGCAAACCCAAACTCTTAATAAATAATTTTATTTGTGCCTGCTTCAATTAAGCAGGCTCTGTAAAATGCTCCTGCTTGATGTGCGCCAGCAAACCATTTGAAGCCTCTTCCACCAGATCTAAGACAACTTCAAACCCTTGCGCACCACCATAATATGGATCTGGCACTTCTAATGACTGTGTTTTTTTAGAAAATTCTAAAAATAATTTAATTTTATCTATATGCTCTTCATTCGATTGGACAAGTAGATCTGCTAGGTTTTCTTCATCCATTGCAAGAATATAATCAAACTTTTCAAAGTCCTCATCTGTAACTTTACGTGCGCGCAATTTTGACAATTCATAACCACGCTTTCTTGCGGATGCAATTGCTCGTGAATCCGGCTTTTTCCCAACATGATATGCATATGTTCCTGCAGAGTCGATTCCTATTCGATCAGTCAATCCTTCTTGCTGGATAATTTTTTGAAAGACGCCATGCGCAGTAGGCGAACGACAAATGTTTCCCATACAAACGAATAACACATTTAATTCTTTTGATTTACGAAATGAAATCAATTTTGACGACGATCCTCATCGTTGCGAATAATTTCGGGCTTAGTTGTGTAGTTGTTATTATTTATTGCTCGGACAATAAATCTTCCGCAAGTTAAACCAAGAAACCATGTGAACACGATTTTCCATGCTCTCATGGATTCAAAACTAAACGCACCTAAATAATATTGTTGAACTTCTTCTACAGGTTTTTTTTCAAAATAGATTAGATCTAAAGGCACTAAAGCAAATGCAATCAATAATGCAATGATTAAAAATAAAACATGTAATAAAATTAATTTCATTAAATTATTAGATTAGCGATCAAACTTTAATTGCTCTCCATAGAATGGAGCTTCAACTGGCGCATTATTTTCATAAACAACTTCACCATTGAGAATTGTTCTATCAATACTTGATCGAAATGTATAACCTTCAAATGGTGACCAACCACATTTAGCCAGTACATTTTCCTTTGTAACCTCAAATGGTTTATCCATATCTATAATTGCTATATCAGCAAAATAACCTTCACGGACATATCCTCGCTCAGCAACCGCAAAGCGTTTTGCGACATTATGTGTCGTTTTATCAACGAGCTTTTCTAAACTAAATACACCATCATGCACATGTTCTAACGCAGATAGTAGTGCATGCTGTACTAAAGGTAATCCTGCAGGTGCAGTCATATAATTACCCTGTTTTTCCTCCCAGGTATGAGGCGCATGATCCGTTGCAATAATATCAATACGATCATCAACCACACCCTGTAATAAACCTTGTTTATCTTTTAGGGTTTTTATCGCAGGATTACATTTAATCAAATTGCCTTTCTGCGCATAATCTTCTTCGCTGAAGAATATATGGTGCACGCATACTTCTGCAGTAATATCTTTATTTTCAATTGGACCTTGCTCAAACAATTCCAATTCTCTGGCAGTTGTAAGGTGTAAAACATGTAATTGCGTGCCATGTTTTTTAGCTAACTCTACGGCCTTATAGCTTGATCGATAGCATGCTTCCTCTGAACGGATGATTGGATGGTATTCAAGCGGGATATCATCGCCATATTTTTGTTGGAATTTTTTCAAGTTTTCATTGATCAGTGGCGAGTATTCACAATGAGTAATAATGGGAACCGGCGCATGCTTAAAAATCCCATCTAATACATCATCATCATCGACCAACATATTTCCTGTTGATGCTCCCATGAATACTTTTATTCCGCATGCTAGATTAGTCGGCACTTGCTTAAGCACTTCTAGATTGTCATTACTGGCACCCATATAAAACCCAAAGTTTGCACGTGCCATTTGTTTAGCTGTTGAATATTTTTTCTCTAATAGCTCAATCGTTAATGTCGGCGGTTGAACATTAGGCATATCCATAAAACTGGTGATGCCGCCAGCAATTGCAGCTAAAGACTCAGTTGCAATATCACCTTTATGGGTCAGCCCTGGTGTACGAAAGTGCACTTGATCGTCAATCATCCCTGGAATCACGACTTTCCCCGCGACATCGACGACTCGCTTAGCTTGCTCATGCTGTAAATCAGCGCCAATCTGAGAAATACGTTTATCAGCGATCAAAATATCGCATTGTTTACTTTCTGCCTCATTTACAAGTTGGCAATTGGTCAATAATAGATCATGCATAGTGGAGTTAAATAACGCTAAGTTATACCTATAAATTGTTGATTTTTATGAATAATTAATTTTATTTTGGATTACGATCCCACAATAGTGTGAACTGCATCACAATCTCTTAGGGCCTATTTTAGGTAGGGTATTCATATAAAAATAATAACATCGTTAAGAGTAATTTTAGGGATCGAAATGCACGAAATTAATCCATTGGAACGGCGTAACGATAACGATCGCCGAACAAGCATGCAAGCTGCCCAATTTCCAATCATTACACGTAATGGTGTATGTGTGAGAGGTGATCGACGACGGCTCCCTGATCGCCGCGTTGCTAAAATTGAGGTTGATGAAGCCCATGTACGTGATGAAGTATTCGATGTATTGTTTTCTAAAAACGAACCCTAGAAATAATTTCCCTTAGCACTAATATTAAAAGTCGTTCTTAAAACGAATTGGCTATATTTGTTAGTTTATCCTGTCACAAACTAGTCCACGTCTAGTAATATTAACCTAGAGTGAAAAGACGTGAATTTCTATACAATGCTGCTGCAAGTTTTTCAATGCTTGCACTACCCTCTATTGGCTTTGCTTCTTCAACCCCTCTAAAACGGAGCATTCCATCCAGCGAGGAAAAAATTCCATGCATAGGAATGGGCACCTGGATCACTTTTGACGTTGGCACAAAAGTTAGTGTGATAGAGAGCCGTGTCGAAATATTAAAACAATTCTTTGCACTTGGTGGAGGAATGATTGATTCATCCCCCATGTATGGTTCTGCGCAAGCGGTTCTAGGGAAATGCTTTGATCAAATCAAGCATCCTGAGTCAATGTTCTCTGCAACAAAGGTTTGGACACCTGGAGAATGGCTTGGTATTCAGCAAATGCAAGCTGCAGAAGAGCTTTGGGGTGTAAAACAATTCGATCTCATGCAAATACATAACCTCTTAGACTGGAAAACACATCTCAATACATTACGAGACTGGAAAGAATCTGGAAGAATTCGATATTTAGGCATAACCACTTCACATGGGCGAAAACATGAAGAATTGATCAAGATTATGCAAACTGAACCGTTGGACTTTGTCCAATTTACATACAATATTACGCATTCAGCTGCGGAAAATATTTTACTTCCTCTTGCTGCAGACAAAGGCATTGCAGTAATCATTAACCGACCATTTGATGGTGGTAGATTATTCCATAAAGTTGAAAACAAGCCTTTGCCAGAATGGGCAGTTGAATTTGGCATTCAGACCTGGGCAGATTATTTTCTTAAGTTTATTCTTTCTCACCCTGCAGTGACGGTGGCCATTCCCGCTACTTCACAGGTTGAGCATATGACTGAGAATATGGGTGCGCAAACAGGCTTATTGCCTGATTTAAATATGAAAATTAAAATGCAGAATGTATACCAACAAATTTAAGACTGATCTATAAACCTTTTATTAGGGGCTTTAAATATTTAAGTTGATTTTAACGCCCAACCATCATCATCAAGAAACCAACAAAAGCAATCACTAACGCAATTGGAAAAAGGAATGCAGTCCAATCACCTTTTTCAGCTTTTGGGCTATTTTTGAGCCAGTATTTTGCAGCCGGAAAAATAAATATGATTAGCGCTACTACTAGTAGCGCGTAACCAATATCCAGCCCACTCATCTAGCTAATTTCTTTATTATTAGTCGTTTGCAAAGCCAAGCAAGTGAAGTAAAGATATAAAGATATTATAGATACTTAGAAATATGCCTGTTGTGGCCAAAACATAATTTGTTTCGCCACCGTTAATTATTCTGCTTGTATCAAAAAGAATGAATCCACTAAAAAGTAGGATCACAGCAGCGTTAATAGCAAGGAAAAGACCTGGCATTTGCAAAAAGATGCCAGCTACAGCCGCTAATAGCACAACGATCAATCCAGCAAATAAGAAGCCGCCTAAAAAGCTGAAGTCACGTTGAGTAGTAAGGGCGTAACCTGATAGTCCTAAGAAAATTATTGCAGTTCCACCCATTGCAGTTGCAATCAACTCGCCACCATTTGCAAGGCTTAAATAATGATTTAGTAATGGCCCTAAACCAAATCCTAGCAAACCTGTAAAAGCAAAAACTACTGCTATTCCAGCTCCCGAATTTGCCGTGCGAGGCAACACAAACCAAATAAGCGCTAAAGCTCCAAACGAACACGCCAAGCTAACGCCATAGCCTGTATTCACCATGGTAGAAACCATGGCCATTATTGCACTAAAAATTAATGTAACCGAGAGTAAAGCATATGTATTACGTAGTACTTTATTCGTCGATAGCGCACTCTCACGCGCAATGTCTCTACTCGAATATTGAGAATCACTCATATTGGATCTTTCTCCTAAAATTGTATAAATCTATATTATTAACATAATGGTATTTTGGGCTAATTCAAGCCCATATTGTCTCATTATTTAGACAATTCAAGGTATAGCAGTTCCGTAACGCATTGAGTATGCTTGCCAGCTCGATATACCTAGGTATGCGGCCCTATCGGAGAGGTGGCAGAGTGGTCGAATGCGGCGGTCTTGAAAACCGTTGACGGGTTAAACCGTCCGGGGGTTCGAATCCCTCCCTCTCCGCCAAATAAATTAATTGGCCCCCTGTGGGCCTTATTTATGGTTCTTTATCTGGCAAAATAAGAACAACTTTTAGGCAAAATCGTATGGATCGAATTTGAACATCGCGGGCAGCGATGGCTCGAAGGTAAAAGCACAGTATGCATTTCCTCTATACTTAGAATCCTTCAACATAACTTAAAAACCAAAACTTGCTTACTTAATCTCTAAAATTATTAAACTGCAGCGCAATACCTAGCCCAGCATCTTTAAGCATGCTCATCACCATTTGGAGATCATCGCGTTTCTTACCTGTAACACGCAATTTTTCGCCTTGAATTGCAACCTGAACCTTGATCTTGGAATCTTTGATCAGCTTGACCATTTTCCTGGCTGAGTCCTTATCAATGCCCTGACGCAGTGAAATGTTTTGTTTGGCACGCATGTTAGCTTCTTCTACTTTACCTCTTTCCAAACACAGCACATCAATCCCTCTCTTAGCCATCTTTGTAACTAGGATGTCGAATATCTGATCCAGTTGGAATTCAGACTGACCATCAATGCGTAAATTATTCTCTTCTTGCACGACTTTGGCATCAGACCCCTTAAAATCATAGCGGTTAGCAATTTCCCGATTTGCTTGATCAATTGCATTGCTTAATTCATGTGTGTTTACTTCAGAAACAGTATCAAATGAAGGCATTGTGAAAATTCTCCTAACCAGAAGTAAAAATTTCAGGCAAAATTCATTATATGTACAAGTTGGCCATCTTACTCGGAGCTGGCAATGCTGCGCTGGCAATTATTTGCGGCGCTTTTGCTGCGCATGCAATAAAAAATAAGCTCAGTGAGCGCATGCTCGAAGTATTTAATACTGCGGTTGATTACCACTTGTATCATGCACTGGGGTTAATAGTAGTTGGAATTTTAATTAAGCTGCAGCCAACTTTTTCTATTCTAAATTTCGCCGTGTATCTAATGATAATTGGAATTACTCTGTTTTGCGGTAGCCTTTATGGACTTAGCTTAACCGGGATAAGTAAACTAGGAATTATTACGCCATTTGGCGGTTTAGCTTTTATCGCTGCCTGGCTCTGTGTACTCATCGCATTTTTAAAATAGTCTGTACTATACAATCTTATATTTACTTTGATTGCATCGGATCAGTCTCTTTGCATTCAGTACACACAGAAACCTCATCTCCAATACTAATCACACCACCAGCCCTAACTATTGCATTCACTCCTCCATGATTTCGCATTGCGTTGTATGCACCATAACCTAGCGCATGTTCCATTTTATGACATGGCGCACAATTCCCGGTAATTTCAAGTATTGCATTGTTAATATTTAGACTTTGTTTATTTAAAATACTTAGATTGATCCCAGAAACAACAAGGTTTCTACGCATTATGCTAGGATCAATTTTTTCTTTGTTTAGAAAAGAAGCCATAACCGGAAAATATTCAGCTTGGATTAGCGTAACTTGTCTCTTTCCTCCAGGCTTTTGAGCAGCTTTATCTCCCGCTATTCCATGCTCCAACAGTAATTCTGCTGACTCAACTTGAATTATTTCTTTTTCTCTCTGGTTTCTCAAACCAATCCATTCTAATTTTCCAGGCTTATAAAAATGGGCTTTTAATTGATTAATTCTAGACATAAAATACTTTTTTATAATTCTGAGACGTTCTAATCTAGGTTGGTGATTATTTACAACTGCATCAAAGCTGTAAACGTAGTAGTTGCTATTTGCAAACTAATTAATACAAATCAATCTTTATGATATAATTAACTTTCAAGGATGAGTCCCAATTTACCGAGTCCCCAAACCTACGTTATTTTTATAATGTAGGTCCCGAAGCCAGCGTGCCCCAACCCGCGCTGGCTTTTTTATTTCTTCTAAAGCTTCTTCCAAATACGTTCTGCGGAATTTGTAATTAATTTTCACTAGTAATTTTATCTTGACCATGCAAGTAAGACTTCAGCGCATCGGGCACGATAATATTTCCATCTTGATCCTGATAGTTTTCTAAAATTGCAACTAAAGTTCTTCCAATGGCTAAACCCGATCCATTTAGAGTGTGAAGCAATTCTGTCTTTTTAGTAGCAATGTTTTTCCATCTCGCTTTCATTCGCCTTGCTTGAAAATCTAAAAAATTACTGCAGGACGATATTTCTCGATACGTATTTTGCGCAGGCAGCCAAACCTCAATATCATAAGTTTTGGCGGATGAAAATCCTAAATCTCCAGTGCATAAGGCAACAACACGGTATGCAAGATTTAGCTTTTGCAAGATATTTTCTGCATGCTCTGTTAACTCTTCTAATTTGCGCCATGAAGCCTCCGGTTTTACAAGTTGCACCATTTCAACTTTTTCAAATTGATGTTGGCGAATCATGCCGCGTGTATCTTTACCATATGATCCAGCTTCTGATCGAAAACAAGGCGTATGACAAACATACTTGATTGGTAGCTCTTCTTCTGTAGCAATGCGATCTCGCCAAATATTGGTAACCGGTACTTCTGCTGTGGGGATTAAGTAATAACCGTTATCTATATTCAATTTGAATAGATCTTCTTCAAACTTTGGTAATTGTCCTGTACCAGCAAGACTTTCGGCATTTACGATATATGGCACATATACTTCTTTATATCCATGCTCCGCAATATGGGTATCTAACATAAACTGGATCAACGCACGGTGGAGTTTTGCAAGGCCGCCATGCATGGTTGCAAAACGACTACCCGTTATTTTTGCTGCCGTTTTAAAATCGAGCCCACCTAACTGTTCACCAAGATCAACATGATCTTTCACATCAAAATCAAACTTTGGAATCGTGCCCCATTTACGAATTTCAAGATTATCCTCTTCAGTGTTTCCATCAGGAACTGAAACATCGGGAAGATTTGGTAACTCTAACATCCATGCGTGTAATTCTTCTTGTAAAGCATCAAGTTGCGTTTCATTAGCTTTGAGACTTTGATTGATCTTTTCCATTGCGGATAAAATATCACTGGCATCTTCACCTTTTGACTTCGCTTGACCAATTAGTTTAGAGTTTTTATTGCGTTGACTCTGGAGCTCTTCAGTCTCAACTTGCAAAGATTTACGCCTTTCCTCAAGTGTTAAAAATTTTTCCTTATCTAGACTAAGACCGCGACGACTAAGATGCTTCGCCACCTCGTCAAAATCTGATCGTAATAGTTTGGGATCTAACATAAATAATGATATGAATAATTAATAAAGAATTTTAAATACTTTTCGCTAGACTCATACCAATAAAACATGCTGAAAGGCATAAAATTATGCTTAATAATATATTGCCCATTGCGCTGAATAAGCTGCCCTGTTCTATTAAGGCTAAGGTCTCTAGAGAAAAAGTTGAGAATGTTGTGAATCCACCCAGCACACCAACCAATATGGCAATACGGATCTCTTCAGAAACACTGAAACGCTCGATCAACACAAACGATAAAAATCCGATTAACAATGAGCCCAATACATTTACGATCAAGGTACCATATGGAAAACTTGCTCCAAACCATTGTGCAGCCTGCACTTGAACCAGATACCTTAAGATAGAGCCAATTGCTCCACCAATGGCAACGCTCGCCAAAATCAAATTCCCTCTCCCTAAGCCTGCTTCTTAAATTTTAATATCACGGAATGTGTAAATGAATGGTATCAATCAATGTTATATTGCGATACAACCCAATGGTGATCATAGCGAAATTTATCAAAAAATATGCATGACTCAATTTCAACCTTCGATCTGGCAAATCAGTTTCGCAAAGTTTTACCGCAAGATGCTGTACTTGATCAAAAACAACAGCTACAGCCTTACGAATGCGATGCACTTACGGCCTATAGGCAATTGCCACGCCTCGTCTTATTGCCTAGTAATATTAAAGAAGTTCAAGCAAGTGTTAAAATCTGCAAAGAATATAAAATTCCAATTGTAGCGCGTGGCGCAGGAACGAGTTTATCTGGTGGCGCATTGCCACATTCTGATGGCGTTCTACTAAATCTTGCCAAGCTAAATAAAATCATTCAAATTGATACACAGAATCGTACAGCTACTGTTCAACCAGGAGTACGTAACTTAGCAATATCGGATGCTGCTAAACCGCATGGCTTATATTATGCGCCCGACCCATCATCGCAAATTGCCTGTACGATTGGTGGCAACATTGCAGAAAATTCAGGTGGTGTGCATTGCCTTAAATATGGATTAACCCTGCACAACATTTTAGCGTTAAAAATTCTTACCATAGACGGCGAAATTTTAGAACTTGGCAGCAAAGCATTTGATACGACAGGATTTGACTTACTTGCACTAATGACCGGCTCGGAAGGAATGTTAGGCATTACACTTGAAGCGACTGTCAAACTTCTACCGCAACCTCATGATCGAAAAGTACTATTAGCCGCTTTTGACCAAATACAAAGTGCTGGAAATGCTGTTAACGGTATTATATCAAATGGCATCATCCCTGCCGGGCTTGAAATGTTGGATCAACTAACCATACAAGCAACAGAAATGTATTGTAGTCCCGGCTACCCACCAAATGCTGCAGCAATCTTAATATGCGAGTTAGATGGTTATGACGAGGAATTGCAATCACAAGTATCTTCTGTAAAAGAAATTCTTATCGAACATCAAGCTATTGAAGTGCGTGTTGCTAAAGACAAAAAAGAAGCCGAATTACTTTGGTTAGGTCGAAAAGCTTCATTCCCTGCATTAGGGAATTTAACTCCAGATTACTATTGCATGGACGGCACCATTCCAAGAAAACATTTAGCACTTGTTTTAGAGAGTATTGCAGAATTATCAAAAAAATATGATTTGCGTGTTGCTAATGTGTTTCATGCAGGTGATGGAAACTTACATCCGGTGATTTTGTACGATGCTAACGTAGCGGGTGAATTGGAAACAGCTGAAAAACTCGGTGGCGAAATATTAGAACTATGTGTAGAAGTAGGCGGCACGATTACCGGTGAACATGGTGTTGGTGTAGAAAAGCTTAATCAGATGTGTGTTCAATTCGATGATGCCGAGTTAGCTACATTCCACCAAATAAAATCTGCTTTTGATGAGCATGAACTGCTTAATCCAGGAAAAGCAATTCCAACCTTACATCGTTGTGCAGAACTTGGAGCAATGCATGTGCACAACGGAAAACTGCCTCACCCTGACCTACCTCGCTTTTAAATAAGCTGAAGTTAACTAGTATGAACGATTGTTCGACTGACATTGCAAATGAAATTCAAAGAGCTTTTCAAGAGAAAACAGCTTTGCGAATTGAAGGTGGCTCAAGTAAAAGTTTTTATGGTAGAAGCATTGATGGTAAACCACTCTCACTTTCTCAGAACAAAGGCATAATTGAATACGAACCCTCCGAGCTATATATAACGGCTAAAAGCGGCACACCCTTATCAGTCATCGAGGAAACTATCGCGAAACACAGTCAAGTTCTACCTTGTGAACCACCACAGTTTAGTAATACTGCAACTATTGGCGGCATGGTTGCTTGCGGACTATCAGGGCCAAGACGCGCTTCTTCGGGTAGTGTGCGCGATTGCCTACTAGGAACAGAAATCATCAACGGCAAAGGAGAAACTTTACGTTTCGGCGGAAGAGTAATGAAAAATGTTGCTGGTTATGATACCTCAAGACTCATGTGTGGAGCACTTGGTACTCTTGGCGTACTTATGTCAGTAACGCTTCGCTTACTTCCTAAACCTGCCTTTGAAGAAACAATAGTACTTGAACTAAGTGAAAGCGCTGCAGTTTCAAAGATGAATGACTGGGCGAGCACACCATTACCTATCTCTGCTACTTTCTACAATGGCTCTTGCTTATATGTTCGTTTATCAGGCTCAACATCAGCCGTTAAAGCATCTTCACGAGAAATTGGTGGTGATACATACGATACACAAACAGAATTTTGGGAAAGCATTAAAGAGCATCAACACGCTTTTTTTAACGCGGATATGCCTCTATGGAGAGTTTCTGTTCCACCTAACACCCAAAATCTAACATTACCCGGCGAAAGTGTCATGGAATGGAATGGAGGATTACGCTGGTGCAAAAGTGATGCAAATGAAAAACTAATTCGAGAAAAAGCAAATAATGTTGCCGGCCATGCAACATTATTTAAAAGCACCGGTGAAGCAGAAATATTTCATCCTCTTCCAATAACGATAATGAATATTCATAAAAAATTAAAACAGGTTTTTGATCCGGCAGGTATCTTAAACCCTGGCAAAATGTTCGCTGAGATATAAACTAAATGCAAACTTCATTTTCTTCGGAATTTATCCAAACCAAAGATGGCCAACGTGTAGATAATATTTTACGCAATTGTGTGCATTGTGGATTTTGTAACGCAACATGCCCTACTTATCAACTTACAGGAGATGAATTGGATGGACCACGTGGCCGGATTTATTTAATCAAAAACTTTTTTGAAAATAGCGATAACCAAGTTGCACATAATATTAGCTTAAAACATCTCGATCGTTGTCTAACGTGCATGGCATGCGAGACCACATGTCCTTCAGGTGTAAAATATGGAGAGCTTGTCGACATAGGTCGAAAACAGATTAACTCAACCGGAAAACGCTCACTCAAAGAAAAGCTCAAACGCAATCTGATTTTATATTTCTTCTCTAATTCGACTCGAACGTATATTTTGTTATCAGTTGCAAGATTAGTAAAATATTTTCTACCACATGCAATAGCAAAAAAGATCCCTGCCAAGATTAAATTCGGTGCAGTTACTGAACAACCCAATAATACGAAACGCTCAAAGAATACTAATTTGCTCACCATTAAAGGCTGTGTTCAAGACAGTCTCGCCCCACAGATCAATCATGCAACTAAACTTGTACTGAATCAGTCTGGCTATAATATAGATGAATCTAATGCTCGTTGCTGTGGTGCAATGGCATTTCATTTAACTGAGCTAGAAAAAGCACATAAGACGATTCGCGAGAACATTGATGAGTGGCATAACAAACTTAAAAATGGCTATGATAATATTTTAATAAATTCAAGTGGTTGCAGTGTTTTTATAAAGCAATATGCGACTATTTTGCAAGATGATCCAGAATATAATCAGAAAGCAAAATATATTTCAGATCATTGTATTGATCTCTCAGAAATTACATCGTCAATTGCCACAAAGATCTCTGATAAACATGGCAAGACTGTTGCCTTTCACAGTCCATGCACTCTGCAACACGGGCAAAAAATTAATGGAAGAATTGAAAAAAAGTTACGTGAGGCGGGCTATACATTGGTGGAGGTACAAGATTCACATTTATGCTGTGGGTCAGCTGGGACATACTCTCTGCTTGAGAAAGAATTATCAGCACAATTGCTCACCAACAAGGTACATCATTTAGAAAAAAATCAACCTGATTTCATCGCTACAGCAAATATTGGCTGTTTATTACATTTGCAATCTGGCACAGATATTCCAGTCAAGCATTGGGTTGAATTATTAAGATAAATATAAAAACTTGGAAAATAATATGATGGAAACTATCGGCTCGTCATCTGAATCAATTATTTTTTCCATCTTTATCATTTTCACCAGCGCTGCAGTTCTTGCGACTATTGCATTATTTGCCAGGCAAGCACTTTTGGTCGCATATATCGCGGTCGGTATCATCTTAGGGCCATCTGTTCTAGGTTTTGTACCTGATACTGAGTTTTCTCAACAGATTGCCAAAGTTGGCATTATGTTTTTGTTGTTTTTATTGGGCTTGAATCTACATCCTCAAAAACTCATCGCTTCAATTAAACAATCAACCTTAATTACGATTGGGGCATCACTAATTTTTGCATTTATTGGTTTTGTTGCTGCATGGGCATTACAACTCTCACTCATCGATAAAATCGTAATTGCTGGTGCATTTATGTTTTCCAGCACAATTATAGGATTGAAATTATTGCCAACTACCGTGTTACACCATCAACATGTAGGCGAAATTATTATTAGCATATTACTTCTACAAGACATACTTGCCATCATTCTATTGTTATTGATTGAAACCCAAGGCACAGATAGCAATACTGTTTATGCACTTGGAAAGTTGGCATTAGCATTACCAGGATTAATTGCTTTTTCCTTTTTAGTAGAGCGTTTTGTATTAATTAAATTGATGTCAAAGTTTGATAAAATTAAAGAATATATATTTTTATTAGCGATTGGTTGGTGCTTAGGTATTGCAGAACTCGCTCACTATATAGGCCTTTCTCATGAAACAGGTGCATTCATTGCAGGTGTTGCAATTGCAGTCGGCCCAATATCTTTTTATATTTCCGAAAGTCTTAAGCCCATTCGTGATTTTTTCTTGGTGATTTTCTTTTTTTCATTAGGCGCCAGCTTAGACATTGGTCTTGCGTGGAAGTTATTACTTCCCGCCATAATTACAAGCGTTATTCTTCTCGCCATTAAACCTTATGTTTTTGCATATTTAATTAACAAAAGTGGCGAATCGAGACAGGATGCGAAAGAAATTGGTGTACGTTTGGGCCAACTTAGCGAGTTCTCTTTATTGCTTGGCTTAGTAGCACTCAGTGCTGGTTTGATTTCACTAAAAGCCGCTAATTTTATTCAAGTTTGTACAATTGTTAGTTTTATTCTGTCTACTTACTTAATCGTTTTGAAATACCCCACTCCAATAGCAATTTCAGATAAACTAAGAAGAGACTAATATTAATGCAAACAAAAATAAATTATTTGCTACTTTTTGCAGTAATAATGTGTGGAGTGGTTGCTGGTAATTTAATCTCGCACTGGATTATTTCAGAATACAAAAGCAAAAAAAATATAACTAAAGCCACCGAGGATGCCATTCATCAACCAGAGCCTTCCTCACAAATAGAAGAGACTGAAGAGCAAGCAGTTGATGATAAAAAGACGGCACCACGTGAGACAATAAAATTAAGCCCTGAAGGCACTAAAGAATCAGAAGTTATAGAGCCCGTTGTTAATTCTGACGAACTAATCGAACAAAGAAAATCAGATGAAAATGGTATTCGCTTAGCTAAGCAATGTAGCGAATGGACAGTTGTGCACAAAGATATGCAAACTAAGACCAGTGAAAATGGAATGAATAAATACTGCGATCAGTACTATGACTATATAAGTTTCGGTGCATTACCAAAATAAATATTATTAACATAAAGTTTTTAGTGGTTTCATATAGACTTTTTATGAACACAGTTTACGAAATATTCATAATTAAAATTAAAGTTACTTGTAAAAATAAAATATAAAATACTA
>JBCCEI010000016.1:0-26011 GCA_039030355.1 Pseudomonadota bacterium
GTGGGAAATCACAGAAGCGACCAAGCGCATAGCACGTGATGTCCAAACAGGAAAAATCGAAGCAGATGCCATTGATGAACAATTGATTGGCAGCTATTTAAGCACTTGGAATATTCCTGGCGAGCTTGGTGATTATCAACTACCAAACCTTTATGCAGGTGATGATGTAACAGAATATTTGCCATTTTTGGTGGGACTTGAGAACGAAGACTATGTAAGTATTCCAATGGTTAATTTCGGCTCTGATAATGTCAGCAGTGTTGACATTATTAAAATTAATCGTCTTCGTTATGTTGTCCTTCTTGAAGCAGCTGATGAGCATAATCGACATCAAAAAGCGACGCAGGAGTCTAATGAAACGAAACTTTTATATGAAAAGCTCCAGCGTTTAACTGAAGAATTAGAAATAGCAAATGAGGTCAAATCCAGGTTTATTTCTAATATGTCGCATGAGTTTCGTACACCGCTGTCATCAATATTAGGCTACTCAAATCTATTGGTGCAAAATAGCACATTGGCTGAAAGTGATTCTCATCATGCAAAAGCAATTGATCGCAATGCAAAATATTTATTGTCGTTAATAGATAATGTATTAGAGCATGCACAACTAGAAACGAATAAAATTTTAATTAATATAGCGCCTTTTGCCATAACAGAGCTAGTTGTAAGTATAGGCTTAATGTTTGGCGCATATGCTGAGCGTTCTGGAATCGAATTTGATATTGATACAACAGAAAATTTACCTGAAGCCATATATTCTGATCAAATTAGATTGCAACAAATTCTGATCAATTTAATTGGTAATGCATTTAAATATACAGAGCAAGGCAAAGTATCAGTTAAGTTTGATTGGTCTCATAATGAGCTCATCGTGACTATTGCAGATACTGGTCCCGGGATAAATTTAGAACATCAGGATGATATTTTTAATGCTTTTTCAAGATACAGTGTTGAAGGAAAAAAAGGTGCAGGATTAGGGTTAAGTATTAGTTCACAACTAGCCAAGAAACTAGATGGAAATATCACATTAGAATCACATATAGGTAAGGGCTCAATCTTCACATTAGTTGTTAGTGCACAAGTTGCAAGTAGTGTAGCTATATATAATGATAAAGTGAGCGATAGCAAAAAAAATAAATGTGTATTGGTCGTAGAAGATGATGCTGATTTAGTTAATTTGTTAAAAATATATATTGAAGATTATGGTTTTAATACCATTATTGCTGAAGATGGTGAGGCCGCTATAGCTAAGTGTAAAAATGAGTCAATTGATTTAGTGTTGCTTGATATGCAATTACCAAACTTAGATGGCATTGAGGTCGCCAAGCAGCTAAGACAATCAGAATTTGAAATTCCAATTATTGGTATGACGGCATCATCAAACAATGAAGATAAAGTCAAAGCGATGAATGCAGGGTGCAATGATTTTTTATCAAAGCCAATACAAGTGAATGCACTAGCCAATTCAATCAATAATTATATTAACTAATTCTCATGTCTGATTTATCAACAGAAGCGAAATATAAACTGGAAGAGTTAAAGCAAGAATATGTTTCGAGTTTGAAAAATAAAGTAGAAGCGCTTGAGGCATGCATGAAAAATAATGATTTAGATGAGCTTAGAATGAAGTGCCATAAAATTGCAGGGTCATCTGCCTCATTCGATCTGCCTGATATTTCTTTTGCAGCAAGAACTTTGGAAGCATTATGTAAAACACGATTAGAAAATAATCAGGCAGGCAAAATTGATATAAAGAGTGATAAGACGCTCGCGGATAGCTTTGCAGTATTACTGGATAATTTGCAAAGAAATAGATAGCAATTAATTGTTCAGGTACAAGACACCTGTCTCATGTAGTATTTGTCTTAATTTAACGATTTCTGGTGTTATTGGCTGTGTGTTGTCGAAAGTATGTTAAGGGTGATACAGAAAATCAGTTCATCAAATTTTGCTTTGTATTAAACAAATTTTCATAAATTGCTGATTTTTATGACATATTGCTGAAATAGTTAATATTTGTAATTATTAAATATTCTGTAACTTTAGTTTACAATATCTCCAATTAAATCTAGTACTGAAGTGCTATATTTCTCGAAATAACAATACTTTAAAACCAACACCCTCTGGGAGAAATCAAATGAAACGAATTATTTTGCTTCTTATAGCATTGTTTACCGCAATGATATTAGCGGCCTGTCAAACCAGCCAGACAACTGCTTCTGCTGAGGCACCTGCTGCTGAAATGTCTGAGGAAGAAAAAATTGCCGCTGAAATGGCTGCAGAGCGTGAGCGTAATATCGCTGAATATGAAGCAGCTAAGAAAGAAGCAATGATGGCTAGCGAAGGTAGTTCAAGCTCATCTTCTGCGCCTGCAATGTCATCTGCTTCTGGTGATTTATATCCGCCAAATGCACGTCCGGGTGAATGTTATGCGCGCATGTTGATACCTGGTGAGTCGCGCACAATTACTGAAAAGGTAATTAAAAAAGAAGCTTCTGAAAGAGTTGAAATAGTACCTGCGACATACAAAACGGTTACTAAGCGTGTGTTAGTTAAGCCTGAAACAACTAAACTTGTTTCTGTACCTGCAAAATATGGCACTAAAACTGAGCGTATTTTAGTTTCTGAAGCAAAAACTGTATGGAAGAAGGGTGCTGGAACAATGGCTGCCGGTGCTGGTTCAGGTGCAGCGGGTGGTGCAAGTGCATCTGCTATCGTTGACCGCTTCGGCAACCAGAAAATTATTGGTTCACGTGTAACAGACACTGGTGAGTTGATGTGTTTAGTAGAAGTACCTGCGCAATACAAGACAGTTACTAAAACTGTTTTAGTAAGCCCTGCTACAACTAAATCGGTAACCACTCCAGCTGAATATAAAACGGTTCAAGTAACTGAGTTAGTTAGTGCAGCTCAAGAAAAGCGTGTTGCCATTCCTGAAGAGTATGGAACTGTAACTCGCACGGAGCAAGTTCGTGCAGAATCACTTACTTGGGTTCCTGTACTATGCCAGGTAAATATGACTACTGGTAACGTTTCTGCATTACAAGGTGCACTTAAGAGAAATGGATGCTACAGCTGCGAAGTAGATGGAATTATGGGTCCTTGTACTTTCCGTGGTGCTCAATGCTATGCGAAAAAGAAAGGCTTACCTTATGGTTCTAATTTCGTCACCGTTGAGACAGTTAGAGCACTTGGTCTAAAGTTCTAGCCAGTAAATTGATAAGTCTTTTTAGATCAATAAAATCTAAAATACCGAAAAACGCCACGCTAATGCGTGGCGTTTTTGATTTTAGCCATTCAATGGTGATCTCACTCTATAATCACTGTTCAGAGTGATTAATTTTGTCCAATAATCTGTCTAAGTGGCCATTTAATAACATATTTATTTCTACAATTCTTGATTTGCGATTATGATCGCTAGGTTAAGTAGTGTAAATTGAAAAATATTTACCATTTCTAAATTGATTTCAAAAATTAGTTCTAGTGAAAATTCAAATCATTTCTGATGTTCATCTTGAATTTGGTAGTTTTGAACTGCCAGATAAAGACTGTGATGTACTAATCGCGGCGGGCGATATTGGAGTTGGATTAGAGGGGTTAGATTGGTTACTAACTTTAGATATGCCCGTCGTCTACATTGCTGGTAATCATGAATATTGGGGTTATGATATGCAGGATTTGCAAGACGATCTTGTAGACGTTAGTAAAGGCAGCAACGTTCGTTTTTTAGAAAATAAAGCAGCGATCATCAAAGGTGTGCGTTTTTTGGGTTGCACCTTATGGACAGATTTTGACAATTGTGACGATGAAGAGATGATGGAAGACCTCCAACACATCATGAATGATTTCAGATATATTTCGTTTAATAAAACGCTGATTACACCTGGCAATTTAATCGATATAAACCGAGTTTCTGTAGAATGGCTGAGGCGTGAACTTGCAAAAAGTCATGATGGTCCAACTGTTGTGGTAACGCATCACGCTCCATCTAAAAAGAGTTGGGTTGCAGATCCAGATGACTATTTAAAGTTTGCTTATTGCAACAAACTTGAGCCACTGCTTAAGGAAAATGATATTGACTTATGGGTGCATGGACATATACACCATACAAGTGATTATATAAAAAACGGCACACGTGTTATATGCAATCCACGTGGTTATAAAGGCTATCAAATCGTCGATAATTTTGATGCTTCGAAACTATATAACGTCTAAAAAAGCTGTAATGCTTGCATTTCATTGATAACATACCCTCATGGCTACCAACAATATTTTCAAAGTAAGTTTTTACAACCAGAGCAACGTTTACGAAATATATGCGAAGAAAGTTTATCAGTCAGACATTTATGGGTTTATCACAATTGAAGAACTTAAGTTTGATGAGCGAAGTAGTGTTGTGGTGGATCCTGGTGAAGAAAAGCTAAAAACAGAATTTGAACAAGTTAAACGTTTCTTTGTACCCATGCATGCGGTGATTAGAATCGATGAAGTTGATAAGCAAGGAGTAGCTAAAATATCCGAAGCGGGCGAAAATATCGCTCATTTTCCATCGCATATCTATAATTCAGGAAGTGATAAAGATACAAAATCTTAATTCTTAAAGCACCAAGCTTCCCAAACTAATAAATTGCTGATCTGCTAATATTTAAGAAAATCTAAAAGTGGAGAGATGACAGAGTGGTCGATTGTGCTCGCTTGGAAAGCGTGTGTGTCCTAATACGGCACCGAGGGTTCGAATCCCTCTCTCTCCGCCACCATAGTAGAAAAGTTGTGTGTGTAAAGGCTTGCTAAAAAGTTTATCTTTAATTTATTTGCATTTCCCATTTAGCGGTCTTATTTGTTTACCATGCGCACACATACCTGCCATCTCTTCTTGAGCCAGAGAATATGTTCATTAAATTTTTACCTATATATGCTTAACATCTTTAGCAGCTCTTCTTCGCATTTCATCGGCTATAGTCGTTCGACATCTCGAGCATGTGCAAATCTATGCCTGTCGTATATTGGCAATGGTTATCACTGGAGAGATAGTTTTGGGGCAATAATGTGAAAGCAGACTTAGTAAAATATAAAAACTATACAATTTTATACAAGGCTAAAGAGACAGCTTCAGGAGAATATGTCCCTGTCGCAACTTTATTTAAGTCAAATGAAGAAGCCGTTACACTTAATATTGAAAGAAAATTTACAGAGCGTAATGCTGCACTTTCATATGCGCTGGGTGCTGCAGAGGAAACGGTAGATGCTAAAATTAAAGGCAAAAAGCCTGACTTCACTTTGCTTGTAGGCGAGCAAATGAGATAGTTTTTTATTTATCTCGCGCCTTTTCATTAATATTTTAATATATTATTAGCTAATTTAATAATGAGCTTGGGAAAACGATACATTTGTTAGAATACAATTTCTTTAGGTCTTTAATTTTTACAAATACCTCATCGTGTTGTATGTCTATATTTTCCGTCTAATTGATGAGATGAAATTCATTTCTTGTGGTATAAGCCCAATATGTTTGGCGTTAAGATTTACTTGGGGCAATTAAATATGCTGATGATGATGTGGATGAGTTTGGTATAGATGCTCAAAAAGCATAGTTGTTGCTTCAATATCGCTATAAATATTATTAACTAATTTTATAAATTGACGAGAGGTTTGTACTCTGCTTCCCTATTATTTTCTAAGTAAGTTCATTTACAATTCGATTTCTTGTTTGCCTAATTCTTTTTTCAGCGATGCGAGATTGCTCTCGAGAAGAGGTAGTGTGCCTTTCTTAAATTCATTTATTTTTTCTTCAAGTTGGCTCGCTAGATAGATTGTGCTGTTTGTGGGGCCTCTTTTACTCAATTTTTCTAAAATAAGTTCAGAATACTGATAGAAATTTGAAACACCAGATAATATATCAGGTGGTGTTGTTATTAATGCAGGTGAAGATTTTAATGATTCCCAAACAATATGCTCCGGGTGGCTCATCCACTGATCTGACTTATGGTAGCCTTTTTTTCCTTCTTGATAATTTTTGATAATTTCCTCATAAACAGCAATATTGTGATTCAGCTCATTACGTAGAGAACTTCGAACGTAATAGCTGTCACGATCGGCTCGTACAGCTTCAAATTGAATTGCTGTTTCAAGTGCAGCATGTGCGGCTAAATAAACACCAAGAACTGTAGAAAAAACAACAAAGAAATTACCAATCCAGAATTCCCAATTTGCTTTGCCGAGTCTAGCTTTTGCTTTTGTTACGAGTCTTCTTGGTGATAAAAAGGCTATAACAGACATAATAACTCCTTCAAATTTATAGAGTTTATTTTATCTTTTAGCTCAAATATTGGTCACCTTAAAATCAACTTTAGCGATGTTTTAATACGATGAACTGTAAGCTATAGTCATTTCGCGGCTTGTGTCAGTACCCATGTGACGAATTACTGTAAACCCCGCCAGGCCCGGAAGGGAGCAACGGTAGCAGTTGCTTCGGGTACAACGGGATGGCTGGCACAGGTCGCACTACAATATCGTTTTAATTTATATTGCCCCTTAATGAGTTATCAAGCACTAGCACGTAAATGGCGCCCAAAGAATTTTACTGAAGTAGTAGGACAGGGCCATGTGGTCAAAGCTTTGAGCAATGCTTTAGATCAGGAACGAATCCATCATGCCTATCTTTTTACGGGTACACGTGGGGTTGGTAAAACTACTCTTGCACGTATTTTTGCCAAGTGTCTGAATTGTGAACAAGGTGTGAGTTCAACACCATGTTGCCAATGCAGCGCGTGTGAAGAAATTGATGCAGGTCGATTTATTGATTTGATTGAAGTCGATGCTGCTTCGCGAACCAAAGTTGAAGATACGCGTGAATTACTTGATAACGTTCAATACAGTCCAACACGGGGCAATTTTAAGGTGTATCTGATTGACGAAGTGCATATGTTGTCCGGGCACAGTTTTAATGCTTTGTTAAAAACATTAGAAGAGCCACCACCGCATGTAAAGTTTTTATTAGCGACAACTGATCCTCAAAAGTTGCCAATCACAGTTTTATCGCGTTGTTTGCAATTTAATCTTAAACGCATATCCGATGAACTCATCGCAACACACCTCGAAAAATTACTTCAGGCCGAAGAGATTGCTTTTGAAATATCAGCCTTGCATGCATTAGCGCGTGCTGCAGATGGGAGTGTACGAGATGCATTAAGTTTATTGGATCAGGGCATTGCCTACAGTGATGGGGATGTAACTGATAAAGCAATGCATGAAATGTTAGGTACAGTGCCGAGAGAATACTTGCATAAACTTATGCGGGCACTTGCGAGTTCATTATCGTTTGAAATTATGCAAAGTTCTCAAGAGCTTGCTCAATTATCTGCAGACTTTATTGCATTGTTTGAAGATATTATTGATACATTGCATAAAGTAGCATTGGTGCAAGCTGTACCAAGTATGTTGGAATCATTGGAATTCGATGCTGAATTGATCAAAGAACTTGCAAAGAGTATCGATCCAGAAGATGTACAGTTATTCTATCAAATTGCTCTTATTGGCAAGCGTGATCTATACTTATCTAATTCTCCTCAAGCAGCATTTGAAATGACATTGTTGCGAATGCTTGCTTTTAAGCCTGCTGACCAAAACCTGACTCATAAAAAACTTGATTTTTCAGACACAGAACGTCAATCATTAGAGAGTAAAAATTCAATTACAGAAAATGATAAAATTATAAAAAAAAATAGAATTTCTACCATAGAATTAATAGAAAATAATGCATGGCCTGCATTAATAGAAACATTAAAGTTACAAGGTGTGACTTATTCATTAGCATCAAATTGTATTGTCGAATCATTTGAAGATGAAATTCTTACATTACATTTAAGTCGACAACATGAAGGTATTGCAACTAATGCAGCTAAACAGCGTTTAGAAATTTCATTGCAAGAGCACTTTAGAGAAAATATAAGATTAAAGTTTGATATCTCAGATGATGAATTGGAGACACCAGCACGCAAGAAAGATCGTGTTAGGAAGAAAATTCAATCTAGAGCAGAGAAAAATGCTCAAGAAGATGAAGCGGTTAAAGCACTTAAAACACAATTTGGTGCTGAGATCATTGAAGGCTCTGTTAAGCCATTAAGTGAAAACTAATTAGTAGGGTGAGAGTATGAAAGGTGGTTTAGGTAATTTGATGAAACAAGCGCAAAAAATGCAAGAAGATATGCAAAAAGCGCAGGAAGAATTAAAAAACTTGGAAGTAGAGGGGCAAGCGGGTGGCGGTATGGTGAAAGTCACCATGACCGGTAAGCACGAGGTGCGACGTGTGCAAATAGAAGATAGTCTGCTTGGTGATGATAAAGATATGCTTGAAGACCTTATTGCAGCCGCTATGAATGATGCTTCTAATAAAGTTGAGAATTTAACTAAAGATCAAATGTCTGGATTAACGAGTGGTCTTAATTTACCTCCAGGTATGAAACTACCTTTCTAGGTATGAGTACAGCTTTTTCAAGCAATGGCTCCAAACCACCTTCTTTACTAGATGCGTTGATTGATTCTTTGAAATGTTTGCCAGGTGTTGGACCTAAGTCTGCACAGAGGATGGCGTTTCATTTATTGCAGCGTAACCGTGACGGTGCTAAAAATTTAGCAACTAACCTTCAGCGTGCTGTTAAAGAGATTGGTCACTGCAAAAATTGTAGAAATTTTACAGAGCATGAATATTGCTCAATTTGCAGCGATAAAAGTCGATCTCATAATCAAGTTTGTGTCGTTGAAAGCCCAGCTGATGTGACTACCATTGAAAAATCTACAGACTATAAAGGGACTTACTTTGTATTAATGGGAAGACTTTCTCCTTTAGATGGTATTGGACCAAAAGAAATTGGCTTGGATCTATTAGAAAAACGTTTGCAGGAACAAGAAATAGAAGAAATGATTTTGGCTACGAATTCGACGGTCGAAGGAGAAGTCACGGCCCATATTCTGAGTGAAATGGCCAACAAATACAGCATAAAAACAACTCGGTTGGCGCAAGGTGTTCCGATTGGTGGGGAGTTAGAGTTTGTGGACCAGAATACAATCGCGCAAGCTTTCAATTCAAGAAAAAACTATTAAAACTTAATTAATTTTTGCGTGAATCTTCAAGATTTAATTCAAGTAATTTTTTGTATGCTTTATATCGTTCCTGGTTAATTTCTTTATTTGCAATTGCGTCTTTAACTGCGCAATGTGGTTCGTTTATATGTCTACAATTATTAAACTTACATTCTCTTCCATATTTTTGAATTTCAACAAAGCCTAGTGCAATATTTTCATGATTTAATTCTGGAGTGGTAAAGTCTCTAACACCGGGCGAATCAATAAGTTCGCCACCATTTGGTAAGTCATAAAGTGTGGTTGTGCTGGTCGTATGTTTTCCTTGACTAATTTGATCGGAAATATTTTGAGTTTCAATTTCTAAATTAGGCACCAGAAAATTAATTAATGATGATTTCCCTACTCCTGATTGTCCAACAAAAATGCAGGTTTTATTGTATAGATGATTTGTCAGGGCATCTAAGCCTGATGGCGCATGTATATTTGTTTTTACTACGGGGTAAGGAAGGGTTGAATATTTTTCTTTAATCAGGGCAAATAAATTATTTGTGTTTGCAAGATCGGTCTTATTCACTGCGATCATAACTGCAGCTGGCATTAACTCAGCAGCAAGTATGTAATGATCGATAAGTTCGACTGAGGGTATGGGTTCTATCGCGCATACAATAATGATTGTATCGATGTTAGCAGCAACGGTTTTCGTGGCAAATTCAGTTTTTCTATTTAATACATTACTACGTGGCAAAAGTTTTGCAACTTGATCTCGATCTTGTGCGTTAGAATCACAAATAACATGATCGCCGCAAACAATTTGGCTAAATTTTTTGGTAGAGATACATGTGTGCCTGATATTGGACTCATCTTTAACTACAAGATGAGCGCCATGGCGGCTAACTACCTTGGCAGAATATTTTTTGATAGTAGTAACACGGGCTAAAATTTATAAAATGCAGAATTTAAATATTCGTGCACTGTGCTAATTTGATTAGCGGTCCAGTTTAGCTCAAGACTGGATTGGCAGCGATTTATCTGTTTTGTCAGTGCTTCGGAAGATTTTATTTTGTTGTCCTTTCGCGTATAGAGCAGTGAGCCATCTCCTCCCGTCATAGCAGCATGACATGCTGTACAGTTTTCTTGGTGTAATGCCAAGCCATCAGCGGAAAGCGCAATGTACGGCGCTATCATGCAGAGTGTTGCGAAATATTTGAGCATTTTTGATTTCATATAATAAATTTGCAGTATATAAAGTAGTTAACTCTATAATAATTTTCACATATATCGGTATGATATACGTAACTACTAAGGGAATACTAATGTCTGTAGAAGCTGAAAACCTCATCTGGATTGATCTAGAAATGACGGGCCTGGATACAATGTCAGATCGAATCATAGAGATAGCAACCATAATTACCAATAAAAACTTAGATGAATTGGCGGTAGGGCCCATGATTGCAGTTCATCAGTCCGAATCTATTTTAAATGAAATGGATGAGTGGAACACAGAACATCATGGTAATTCTGGTTTGATCGAGCGGATAAAAAATAGCACCTATTCAGAAAAAGATGCTGAAGATGCTACGCTGAATTTTCTGCAGCAACATGTTCCTAAGGGAGCGTCGCCCATGTGTGGTAATAGTATCTGTCAGGATCGTCGATTCCTTGCGCGCTTAATGCCGCGACTGGAAGATTATTTTCATTATCGAAATTTAGATGTCAGTAGCTTGAAAGAGCTAGCTAAACGGTGGTATCCAGAAATTGCAAAAGGTTACTCAAAAGAATCCAAGCATCTTGCATTGGACGATATTCGAGACTCGATAGACGAGCTCAAGTACTACCGACAGCATTTATTGCCAAAAGAATAAGCTTTATTGATTTAGCTTGCGTAAATGGGTTTTGCTTCCGTGTGTTCTAACATCGGATCTAAAATTGTGTCTACGTTATCCATCGCAGGATCTGCGTCAGGATAATCTAGCGTGTAATGCAACCCTCGACTTTCTTTGCGTTTCAATGCGCTACGAATAATTAAATCTGCAACCAGTGTTAAGTTTCTTAGTTCAACTAAATCACTACTAACACGGAAATTACTGTAATACTCATCTATCTCAGATGTGAGTAAGTCTGCACGATGTTTGGCTCGTTGCAAACGTTTATTGGTGCGTACAATGCCAACATAGTCCCACATAAATCTACGTAACTCATCCCAATTGTGAGCCACCACAATTTCTTCATCTGGTTCTGTTACACGACTTTCATCCCACTGTGGAATTTCGATGTTTGCACCATCTTTTAAGCCTAACGTGTTAATTAATTCACTAGTTGAGGATGCAAACACCAAACATTCCAATAATGAGTTGCTGGCCATACGGTTAGCACCATGTAATCCAGTATGAGTTGTTTCACCAATGGCATATAAATTTTCAATATCGGTTTGACCCTTAATATCGGTTATCACGCCACCACAAGTGTAGTGTGCAGCGGGCACAACGGGCACGGGTTCTTTAGCCATGTCATAACCTAGTTTTAAGCAACGTGCATAAACATTTGGAAAATGCTTTTGTATGAAATCTTTTGGTTTATGACTGATATCTAAGTACACATAATCTACACCCATTTGTTTCATTTTATAATCTATTGCTCGTGCAACAATATCGCGTGGTGCAAGTACACCACGAGGGTCAAATTCATGTGCAAACTCAGCTCCATTGGGAAGTAATAATTTGCCGCCTTCACCACGAACTGCTTCAGTAATTAAATATGATTTAGCAGTAGGGTGATATAAACAAGTGGGGTGAAACTGCATGAATTCCATATTCGCTACACGGCATCCTGCTCGCCACGCCATAGCGATGCCATCTCCAGATGCGCCATCAGGGTTGCTTGTATATAAATAAACTTTACTTGCACCACCTGTAGCTAGAACCACATGCTTGGCTTTAAAGGTTTTAATTTTGTTTTCTTGTGTATCTAAAACATAAGCACCTACACATTTGTTTTTATGTTTTGACTTGTTGGCAAGTTGCTTATGCGTAGTAATTAAATCGATCGCAATATGATGGTCATATAATTCGATGTTTTGTTTATCTTGCGTATTCTTGATTAAAGCATTTTGGATTGCCCAGCCTGTAGCGTCAGCTGCATGAACCACGCGTCGATTTGAATGCCCCCCCTCACGTGTCAGATGTAAATATTTTTTCCCATCCAAACCAGTTTCATAGGTAAATTCAACGCCTAGCTCAAGTAACCAAGTGATCATTTCTCTACCATGTGAAACGGTATGTAATACAGCCGATTCATCGCAGAGGCCTGCACCTGCATCCATGGTGTCTTCCATATGTTGCTCGATGGAGTCTTCATCATCCATCACAGCGGAAATGCCGCCTTGAGCCCAAGCAGTGCTACCATCATCTAGTGGACCCTTGGATATGACAGCTACACGAAAGCCATCTTGCAGGCGAAGTGCTAGACTCAGTCCAGCAGCACCGCTGCCAATGATTAAAACATCAACTTCATGCATATCAGGGTCTCAAATTCGAGTATTTCAGCTAGTAAGCTGTCATTGTGTCACAGATGGTGTGATCCGGTTAACAAAAACAAACCGCTTAGCGGTAGAATCCCATATTGAGTGCGGGATGTAGAACTCTCAATTAATAATATTGTCATAAAGCTGCGGGTAAGTATAAATCCGCCGTTACAGGAGTTTGGCCCTTATGGGCGAGAAGAATAACGACAAGGAGCTTGTGAAGCGGGCTCAAAAAGGGGAAAAAGCAGCGTTTGACACGCTGGTGACTAAATACCATCTGAAAGTGGTTAATTTAGTAACTCGCTTCGTGAAAAATGCGGATGATGCGCAAGATGTAGCACAGGAAGCATTCATTAAGGCTTATCGAGGTCTTAAAAATTTCCGAGGCGATAGTGCTTTTTATACTTGGTTGTATAGGATAGCGATAAACTCTGCAAAGAATTATTTAGTTTCGCAGGGTCGAAAATCACCTGCATATGCAGTAGATGTAGAAGATGCTGAACATATGGAGTCAGCAACGAATTTGAAAGAGTATGATACGCCAGAAGGCAATATGCTCACTGATGAGATTGAAAAAACAGTTTATAAAGCCATTAAGGATTTACCAGAGGATTTAAAGACTGCGATTACGCTACGTGAATTGGAAGGAATGTCTTACGATGAGATTGCAAATGTGATGGAATGCCCAATAGGAACGGTACGTTCAAGGATATTTCGCGCACGTGAAGCAATTGATAAACATCTTAAGCCGTTATTGGATTAACAAGCTAAGCTAATGTTTGAATTACATGGAACAAGTGAATTATGAAGGATTCAATTAAAGAACTATTGTCAAGAATTTTAGATGAAGATATTTCTGAATTTGAGGCTCAACGAATTTTAAAAGAAATAAATTCAAACGATGAGTTAGGTTTAACTTTACAGCGCTATGATTTGATCGGGCACGCAATGCGTAAGGAGCTGCCTAAACAATTCAATCAAAATTTTGTACATAATATTTCAAGCAAATTGATTAATGAAGAAATGGAGATTCCAAGTCCTGGACATCGCGAAGTTATTGAAACAACAAATGGATTTAATCGATTTAAAACAGCAGTTGGTTTTGCCATAGCAGCTTCTGTTGCAGTATTTTCTTTCGTAGCTTTTCAAAATATTTTTCAACCAGATGTGAATACAACACCGAATGCCATCGTAGCAGACCAGATTGTTGAACAAACCGATATTCAACGTGTAAGTTCTGAAGACTTACAAAATTTTATTTCAAATCCTAAAGCCGCTGCAAGTTTCAATAGTTATATTATGAATCATGCTGAATATGCATCTCCACGAGTTTCTGTACCACATGTAAGAATTGTTGGTTACGGAAAAGATGGTTTAGAAGAAAGAAACTAATATCTCTATGTTTTTTATTCGTCTGCCGCTAATAATTTTTATTTTCTGCAGTCTTTTTCTATTTTCTTTTAGTGCAACAGCTGATGAAAATTTTCATCAGCTACTTGCTAAAATGAATCAAACATTAGAAAGGGGTAATTACGAAGGTACTTTTGTTTTTATGCACAATGGCAATGTCGAAACCATGAGTATCGTGCACGGGTATTCTGAAAATGGTGTGCGTGAAAAGTTGGTTTCCTTAACTGGTGATAGGCGAGAAGTTATTCGCGATCAAGATGTTCTTACTTGTATATGGCCGCGTGAGAAACTAGTCGTAATCGAATCCGCAAGTGACAGTCATGGCATTCCATCCTCTTTGCCCAGTGATTTAGATGAATTAGCAATACACTATAAATTAACAAAAGTAGGTCAAGCCAGAATTGCAGGGCATGATTGCACCATTGTCAAAATTGAGCCTTTAGACGAGTATCGATATGGGCATAAATTATGTATAGAAAAAGAACAAGGAATGGTGTTGGAGTCGAAAGCTTTTGATGCACAAGGCAACACAATCGAAAATATGATGTTTACCAGTTTTCGCATGCGCGACTCTGCTCCAGAAAATTTATTTGAACCCAGTGTGCATCTGAATGATTACACCTGGAAAACTGCAAGTGTAGAGCTTAATGGCGAGCTACAGCCGGATCGAGCATGGAAAATTCAAGAATTACCTCCAGGTTTTTCCTTACGTAGTGTTACTCGAAGGTTAATGAGCGCAAGCAATAATCCTGTGCAACATATGGTGCTTACTGATGGTTTGGCTTCAGTTTCAGTATTTATTAGTAAAGTAGACGATCCTGAGCAAATGTATAGAGGTGCGCACAATAAAGGTGTGATCAATGCATATGCAAGAGACGTAAACCAACATCAAATTACCGTAGTGGGTGAAGTGCCAGAAGATACAGTGAAAATGATTGGGTCATCGATATTTTATTCGAGTCCCTGATTTAAATTAAATAAAGCTAATATATGTTAGCTAGAAAAAATTATAATAAATTGAATTAAACTTTTTACTTTCTTTTCATGTCTAGATAGGCATACCTGACATGCAAGGGTGTTAGATTTTTCTCAAAAGTAAACTGTTATCCAGAACGGAGTGAAGGGCATGAAAAATAGGAACATTTTAATCAGTTTTGTCATTAGCATTTCAATACTAACTGTATTTTATGCATCATCTACAGTTGCGCGTTACAACCTCCCTGATTTTACCGAGCTTGTTGATGAGCATGCAGATGCAGTTGTTAATATTAGTACCAGTAAACAGACTGAAATAAAGCGCGGTTTGCCGCCGAATATGAATATACCTGATCTGCCTGAAGGCAGTCCTTTTGGTGAATTTTTTGAAAAGTTTTTTGGTGAACACGGTGGAAATGGCGAAGAGCATTTTAATTCACGTTCATTAGGCTCTGGGTTCATCATTTCAAATGATGGTTATGTGATCACCAATCACCACGTCGTGAAAGGCGCAGATGAAATTATTGTTAAGCTAAGTGATCGTCGCCAACTGGTCGCAGAAATGATTGGTAGCGACCCACGCAGTGATATCGCCTTGCTTAAACTTGAGGGCAATAATTTTCCAAGTGTTCGGCTAGGTGATTCAGATGAAGTTAAAGTTGGTCAGTGGGTGTTGGCAATTGGCTCGCCATTTGGATTTGATGCGTCAGTGACTGCAGGCATTGTGAGCGCAAAGGGTAGAAGTCTTCCAAGTGAGAACTATGTGCCCTTTATACAAACCGATGTTGCAATTAACCCAGGAAACTCTGGTGGTCCATTGTTTGATCTTGATGGTAATGTCGTCGGTATTAACTCTCAAATTTACACACGTTCTGGCGGTTTTATGGGTTTATCGTTTGCCATTCCAATTGAAGATGCAATGGATGTGGTAGAACAGTTAAAAACCAGTGGTTATGTTTCTCGAGGTTGGCTAGGTGTTTATATACAAGAAGTAACACGTGAGCTTGCCGAATCATTTGGCATGGAAAAGCCAACAGGAGCATTGGTGGCAAAAATTTTAGAAGAAAGCCCCGCGCAAGATACTGATCTGCAAATTGGCGACATTATTTTGCGCTATAACGACGAAGAGGTGAAAAATTCTGCTTCTCTTCCGCCGATGGTTGGCAGAACCCGTGTTGGTGAAAATGTAAAACTTAAAGTAATGCGTGATGGCAAAACTAAAACTATCAAGCTAAAAATTGGTCAGCTACCCGAAAAAGATCAAACTACACTTGCAAGTAAAGAGGGCTCAAAAGAAGAAATGGAAGACACCGTATTTGGGCTTTCATTACGGTCTCTAACAGAAAAAGAGTTAGAAAACCTTGAGCTAGAGAACAATGGCCTCTTGGTGCTTGAAGTGCAATCGGGTGCAGCAAAATCCGCAGGAATACGCAAAGGTGATGTCATTCAGATGATTAATGGCGAACCTGTAGAAGATGTAAAAACCCTTGAGCAGATAATTGCAGGTCTACCAGAAGGAAAGTTTGTCTCAATGCTTGTGCAGCGCGCGCATGGACCAGAGTTTTTGGCAATGAGAGTGCCTGAAAAAGAGTAGTGCAAATTGTGTGCACTCTTTAAGTTTGAACAGCTAAAAAGAGATAATTTGACCGGAAAGGTTAGTATTCGCTCGTCAAAATAAGCGATAATTAAATTGTTTAGCTAATCAACATCAATTCAAGTAGGCCTTAAGGATTGGAAGCACGAAGAACGCTTCCTGACTATTCTATGGAGCGTATTCGCAACTTTTCAATCATCGCGCACATTGATCATGGAAAATCAACATTAGCGGATCGTTTCATACAGCACTGTGGTGGCTTGTCTGAGCGAGAGATGAGTGCGCAAGTTTTAGATTCAATGGATCTTGAGCGTGAACGCGGCATCACCATTAAAGCACAAAGTGTTTCTCTGGATTATAAAGCACAAGATGGAGAAACATATCAGTTAAATATTATCGACACACCAGGGCATGTAGATTTCTCATATGAAGTGTCCCGTTCTTTAGCTGCATGTGAAGGTGCGCTTTTAGTAGTTGATGCATCACAAGGTGTTGAGGCACAAAGTGTGGCGAACTGCTATACCGCGATTGACCTTGGTTTAGAAATACTGCCAATTTTAAATAAAATGGATCTTGATTCTGCAGATCCTGATCGTGTTTGTGAAGAAATAGAAGATGTTATCGGTATCGATGCAACGGACCCTCTATTAGTAAGTGCAAAAACAGGGCATGGTGTTGAAGAAGCACTAGAAGCGATTGTAAGACGTTTCCCATCCCCCGAAGGGGAAGCTAGTGCTCCGTTAAAAGCTCTAATTGTAGATTCTTGGTTTGATAGTTATGTTGGTGTGATTTCACTCGTACGTGTCATGCATGGTGAAATTAAACCGAAACAAAAGATAACCGCTATGTCGACTGGTCGTAGTCATCAAGTGGAAAAAGTTGGCGTGTTCACGCCTAAACGAAAAGAAACCGAATATTTAAAAACGGGGCAAGTCGGTTACATTATTTGTGGTATTAAGGATATTACTGCAGCTAAAGTTGGTGACACTTTTACAGATACTTCCAAGCCTGCAAATGATGCTTTAGAAGGTTTTAAAGAAGTCCAGCCAAATGTATTTGCAGGAATGTTTCCAGTTAATTCAGATGACTACGAATCATTCCGTGATGCACTGGATAAATTAAGTTTAAATGACTCCGCTTTTAGCTTTGAGCCAGAAACGTCCGATGCTTTGGGGTTTGGTTTTCGTTGTGGTTTTCTAGGCATGCTGCATATGGAAATTGTACAGGAACGCTTAGAGAGAGAATATTCATTAGACTTGATTACTACGGCACCAACTGTTGTTTATGAAGTGCATACTGCAGATGGTGAAGTGCATAATATTCATAATCCATCCGATTTACCGGAAACCAGCAAGATTAAGGAAATTCGTGAACCAATAATTCATGCATCAATCTTAGTGCCGCATGATTATGTAGGTAATGTAATTACACTCTGTATTGAAAAACGGGGTGTGCAAAAAAATCTCAATTATCACGGAAACCAAGTTTCAATTAATTTCGAATTACCCCTTAGCGAGGTGGTATTAGATTTTTTTGATCGATTAAAATCAGTCAGTAGAGGATATGCCTCTTTTGATTATTACCAATCAAAATTTGAAGCTGCTCCTTTGATAAAACTAGATACATTAATTAATGGCGAACGTGTTGATGCTTTGTCACTTATTGTGCATAAAGATCAGGCTGCTGCACTCGGGCGTGATTTGGCGGTTAAAATGAAAGACATTATACCAAGGCAAATGTATGACGTTGCAATACAAGCAGCCATTGGCTCTAAGGTAATTGCTAGAACCACAACAAAAGCTTTGCGTAAAAATGTTACTGCTAAATGTTACGGCGGGGACATTACGCGTAAGAAGAAACTTTTAGAAAAACAAAAAGCTGGGAAGAAACGTATGAAACAAATTGGAAAAGTTGAGATACCACAAGAGGCGTTTTTAGCAGTATTACGCGTCGAAAAATAATTAGGCATTAAGATCCATATTTTTATATGAGTTTAATAAAAAAAACAATTTTTGTTTTATATATAGTTCTGTTTGCAAATGTATGCAGTGCAGACTTTGTTAAAGTGACCTTGCTTGGCACAGGTAGTCCAAGACCTAGCGTTGATCGCTCGGGCCCAGCTGTTCTAGTTGAGGCAGGAGGTGAAACATTATTGTTTGATGCGGGCCGAGGCGTTGTGCAACGTATGCAACAGCTTGATGTAGGGTCATCTGATATTCAGCATATATTTTTGACACATTTACACTCTGATCATATTTCCGCTGTGGATGATGTATGGTTAACAGGTTGGATCTACCAACGTCCTGAAGCGCTAAATATATATGGACCAAAGGGTACAGTATCTTTTATAGATCACCTGACACAAGCATATTCTTTTGATGTGCATTTACGAAATAAACATGCAGGATTGGGTACACAGTCAGGATTGATACATGCAACAAATATTAAACCTGGAGTGGTTTATTCCGAAAATGGTGTCAAAGTAACTGCGTTTTTAGTGAATCATAAGCCTGTTGATCCTGCTTATGGGTATCGCATCGACTTTGGTAAACGGTCTGTAGTTATTTCGGGTGACACAAGTTTTTCGCAAAGTTTGGCTGATCATTCAAATGATGTTGATCTTTTAGTGCATGAAATTATGGCAGTGAAACCAGAAATCTTAGAAAGAAATCCGCGACTACAAAAAATCGAGCGTTACCACACGGACCCAGCGCAACTAGCTCAAGTGCTGAAATTGGCCAAGCCACGTGTCGCAGTCATGACTCATATCATTCTCGTCGGTATTTCTGAACAGGAAGTATTGGATCAAATTCAATCGCAATTCGATGGTGAACTTTATATGGGTGAAGATTTAATGAGTATAGAAGTAGGTAGCAGGGTAAAAGTGATACCATACTCAATAAACTAATGTGATAGTTATGCAATTAGACTATTCAAAACCGCTTTTAATGGGTGTCCTTAATGTAACACCCGATAGTTTTTCGGATGGTGGTCTGTATCCGTCATCAAATGACGCGATTACACGCGGAATAGAGATGGTTGAGCAAGGCGCTGATATTATTGATATTGGTGGAGAATCAACACGACCTGGTTCTAAGCGCGTAGACGCTACAGAACAAAAGCGGCGAGTATTGGATGTAATTGCGGGATTACGCAAAGAATTGCCTCAACATACAAACAAAAATATTCATATCAGTATTGACACGACATTGTCGGAAGTAGCGAAAGCTGCATTAGAGGCTGGTGCGAATATGCTAAATGATATTAGTGCCGCAAGTGAAGATGAAGCTATGTTGAAGTTATCCATCGAAGCGAATGCGCCAATCTGTTTAATGCATATGCAAGGAGAGCCTGGCACAATGCAGGAAGATCCTAGTTACGAAGATGTCAGCAAAGAAGTTGCTAATTATTTGCTAGAGCGCGCAAATCATGCGCAAAGCTTAGGTGTAATTAAAGATAATATTATTCTAGATCCGGGAATTGGCTTTGGAAAACGTACTACACATAATTTGCAATTACTACGCAATTTAAAACAAATAACTGACTTAGGTTATCCCGTGCTGCTTGGCACAAGTCGCAAACGGTTCATGGGTGAAATTGCACGTGAAGAAGATCCACGAAAACGAATGCCTGCTACTTGCGCGACAACAGCACTCGGTGTGGCTGCTGGAGTAAAAATTTTTCGTGTACATGATGTATGGCAAAATCGTCAGGCAATGGATGTGAGTTGGGGAATTCAAAATAGTTAGAACCTTGGGTCAGGCGTGTATTGCCAGTATCGATTGAAATATTTAGACACAAAGTTCCAACTATAATTTTTCAAATTATGTCTAGTAAATAAGCTAAATAACAGTAGCACCATAATCCAAGACAAAGATCCACCACCACCGGAGTATCCAGGTCGATAAGCAATTTCAACACTTTCATCTTCCTTTATTCGTTCCTTAAAGTTTGCTAGCTCATTGCTTAAATTCAGTGTCATATTATCGATGGCATTTGAAAAGCTTTCCTGTCTAGCTGTACGTAGTTTTTCAGAACTATTGATTAGGCTGGATTTGGCAATTACTTCGTCGGTACCGGGTGCACGCATTAATAATTTATGGCTATTGATATCAAACACTGCGACATCAACAAATGTATTGATGTCGTTTTTACTGCCGTTGATGAAATACGCACCTACAATTGTCCAGTATAAAATTGCTGAACGCATATCATCGGTATAAACCACTTGGTCATAGGAGATCAAAGCAATAATATCCAATGCATACAAGCGTGCAATTTGGTCTACACCATCAAATCCGCGAGAAGATCGCATGTATGTTTCTGGAATTACAATAATCTCATGCACATAAGGTTTGCTAGAAAAAGATGTTTTAACTTTATTTAATAATGTTGATTTATGTGTTGCGTTTAATGCAATTGATTCATCTGCATAACTAGGAACAAATGCGATGCCAACTCGTAAAGGAAGATTCAGTCGAGGTGTTGTTTGTTCAAAATTTGGTGGTGTCTCGCCTTTTGGGTAAAGATATTCCACTAAACTTGATGAAATGCCACGTCGTGTGCCTTGGTCTGTAAACTGCTGCATTAGCGAGGTGCAACCTGTAAGCAGCGAAATGCCGACAATTAAAACTGGAGTGCGGAGTAACTGCATATAATATCCTTGTGCTAGTTTTGAAAATTTTCAAAGCTGCACACTGAGATTGCAATTACAACTAAAGAAGTCTAAATATTTACTACTGAAGGTATTAGCTGGATGTACTTTTGTACATTTTATGTGGGTATATTACTTGCTCTTAGATGCGATTAGTTTTTTTTTCTCAAGATGGGTCATGGATTTAATTTCGGCTTCACGTTTGCTGGCACTGCTACGTGTGTGCCCAGATTCTTGATATAACACTGTGATGGGTTGGCATGTGTTAAAAAATTTTGCACCTTTCCCAGTTAAGTGTTCATTAAAGCGACGCTGAATATCAGTAGTGATGCCCGTGTAATAAGAGTTATCGCTCGTTTCAATGATATATACCGCCCATTTCATATGGTGAATATAACGTATGCCATTGAATTTCGCATTATTGCCCTCATATTAGTACTATCAATCTAACCGAAGGATGAGTGCATGGATATCAATCAACTATTGTTTTTCGAGAAACATGATGAAACTAATTTATATTGCACAGTTGTGAATGATTTAGGTCAGGTATTTTATTGTGAGGCGGATGATGAAGAACAACCAGATGGAAAGTGGAAGCTAGTTAATTTAGACTTACATGCAATTAGTCAACTACATTAATTATAAAGAGCAGTTTAAGACTTTAATGAAAAAAACTTTCATCATTAGCGCAATGATCCTGGTCTTTGCGGCAGCCATTTACTTTTTTGAACAAGGAGATAAGGATCCAAGTATCACACCAAATGAAGCGCCATCACATGTTAAAGGTTAATGCATCTAAATGGCTCTGAAAGAATTTCTAAATAAATTACATGCATCACCAGATTTGATCGATTTTAAAGATGTGATGTCTGTAATTGATACAGTATATACTTACTCGCCAACTGCTTTTAATAATGGTGAAATTCAAAATCAAGCAGGTGAAAATGAAGGTTCATGTAAGCTTTTTTATTTTGCGAAATTAAATCAATTATCTAAAGAGCAAACATTGGCCTGCTTTGGTGACTACTATCGGCAAGACGTTTTAAAAAATCCCTCTGATGATAATCATCAAAATATTCGAAGTTTCATACAGAATGGTTGGGAAGGGGTGAAATTTAAAGGCGAAGTGCTCGTTAAAAAGTGAAACAATATTCTGAATCCTGTGAGCAAAACAAGGCTCCGATCCTCGAGGTATTAAAACAAGTTTTTCATGATTCAAAAAATACCTTCGAAGTGGGTAGTGGCACGGGCCAACACGCAGTTTATTTTGCAAAGCATTTACCGCATTTAACTTGGCATCCGAGTGATCTCAAAGAAAATTTATTAGGAATTCAGGCATGGCTGCATGATGCTTCATTAGAAAATGTAAAGCCTCCGATAGAATTTGATGTGCTAAGTCCACCAGTTAATTTAGGTAGATTTGATGCAGTATTCACGGCTAATTCGTTACACATCATGTCCTGGTCAATGGTTCAGGCATTTTTTCAAGTTGTGAGTAATCTGCTTGAGCAGCAGGGCAAGCTACTTGTTTATGGTCCATTCTCATATCAAGGAGCACACACCAGTCTTAGTAATGAAAGATTTGATCTCTACCTCAAGCAACGAAACCCAGATAGTGGAGTGCGAGATTTTGTAGATGTAGACCAGCTAGCCAAAAACGAAGGGCTTGAGCTTGTAGAAGATTATGCGATGCCTGCTAATAATCGTAGTTTGCTATGGCAAAAGTGTTGAATGTACCGCTTATCCGAGTCATTTAACCGGTCATCGCCGATCATAAAATGTGATGTACTTCACATAGATAATACCCATTCCCTGTCGGCTCTCTTCACGTATAGAGAGGTGTTTTAACAAAAGTCTGGAGTTGGAAAAATGGAAGCAATATTAATAATAGCGCTACAGTTCGTAGTAGTAGGTGTAACTCTTGTAGGAATGTGGAGATTAATGAAAGAGCGTGATGGCTATCATGATTCCGAGCTTCGTCGTCATCACTGAGTTATTTCGTTAGTTAATACTAAGGCCCATCCCTAAGATAAAAACCCGGCATCGCCGGGTTTTTTTATGATCTAAAACAAAGATTCGATATAACGACTTTCATTATTTACTAAAACTTCTTTAATGCCGGCTTTGCCTGACTGATCTATTGCTACACGTATATCAACGATTTGATCATTATCGCGTCGCTCTAGATCAAGTCCTTCACCCTCAGGGACAAAATAATTTTCAATGCCATATTTAACGTGCAAAGACATTATTTTTTCAGATTGTTGTAGCTCTGGGTTCCAAGTGTTTTCATGTACGCGCTGCACCTTCCCAGCTAATATAACATTTTCGTTTTTTGGATGATGGTGATAAATAGCAATTGGATGCCAATATTTACCATGCTGTTGTAATTCTACATAAACCTTATCATGGCGCTTAAATTCTTTATCACCTTTTAGATTTGAAGGTCTAAGACGACTAACGACATAGTTTAAGCGTACATAATCTCCTCTAAATAGTGAGCGAGGGTCAATTGGTTCCGTCTCCAGTAAAACTGGTGTCCCAATTAAAAGTGTTTTTTGTTTCAATGCAATCATTGAGCATAGGAAAAGTGTAAAGATTACTAGGATTATAAGTATGCGAGAAATGATCATTTATACATTCTCATCTAGAGCGGAGGTAAATTTTCGACGCTGTTTTTCTAGAAAATATCCGCCAACGATAAGAACTAAACCGCCGGCCATAAAAAAGAACGAGCGATTCAACAAACTCCAAAAGGTATCGAAATATCGGGTGATCAACGCCAAAGCGAAGAATATAAACGCAAGATTGATTAATGTCCGATTATTACTATCTGTTCCTGCAAAAAGTAACCAAACCATTCCTGAAAAAAACAACACATTGAGTAGTATTGCCATTAAGCCACCATATTGGCCTGCAAGAAATAAATTCATTACGATACAAGCCACAACAGCTGCAATCAGTAGCTGTCCATAGAGTAAATAGCTAGGCCGCTCATTTTTTTGTATACGGCTACGATGCCACAGTGTAAGCGCGACAAGTATTGACAATGCAACAAACGTAATGACTAGCCAAGTATTCGTAGCTTCCAGTCTTAAATCATCTTGAATATTGCGGAACCCACGTTGAATATCCGGAAAAGTCAGCAAATAAAAGCTACTTAGAGCAGCGAAAGCACTGTAGTTTTGAATGGGTTTGGCGAAAAACTCAAGACGTTTTGTTGTATCACAAAGCATGCCTATCAGAAAAAGAGCTAAGTACACAATGAAGTAAATCTGTGCCAGGTAAATTTCTTGATTTGATATGCCAAAAACATTGAAATTAAAAAAACTATAAACACTCCACATCAGCAGTGCTATCAATGCCAGATGTAGGGCAAAGACCCATTTATTAAAATAAATGATCGGTAAAAAACAAACCCAAATTGCAAGATACCAAAAATGTATGTGATTGAATCCAAATGTTTCTAATGATGTCCATAGAGCGGATAGAGCAATACTAAAAGAGAGCACGGCGTGTGATTTGAGTAGGTATGCAGTAATAAATCCGCCAATAGCCCAAAATAAAACACCATTGGGATAATGCTCATCAATATGATAGATCTGTGCTATCAGCATAATGTTTGCGCCAAATATGATGACGCCTAAAACCAATAGCGCATGCCCTAGAAGTGGCGATCGATCTTGTTTAAGAAAATGACCTGCAATTAGAAAGCTTATATACATGGCACTAAATAACAAAATTAGTTTAGTTATCTTTGCCATTTCTGCCCAGTTGGCAGCAAAGTAAGTTATGATCCCAGAGCCGAGTAGCAATACACCCAATATTGCAACTCCAAGTGTAAGTAAGTTGAACTGGTTTTCATTTGCAGCGATATGTTTTAGTATCGCATCGCCACTTTCTTTGCTTACCCAGCCATTCTGTTTCCAGACGGGCAATTCTTTTTCAACTTGTTTTTGAAAGCGACTACGTCTCATTTATATAACTGAATTGTCTGTTAGAAAACTGAATAAGAACAACAAACTTAATCATTTAAAAGAACTATTTAATTTAATACTTCACCACGAATGCAAAAAGTTTTCTCATAGATTAGATCATATATTAAATTGGTTATAATAAAAGCGTATCCATAATAAATTTATCTAACCATTCTAAATTAGAGGGCATCATGGCATATAAAACAGTAGTGTTAACGATTCATGGGATGGGCGATACACAAGTAGATTATGCAGAATCCTTGAAAAAAAAGTTAGCGAAAAAGATTGGCAAAAACTGGTTAAAGGTTTACTTTGATTCGATTTATTATGCGGATATATTCCAAAAAAATCAGGCCGAAACATTTCAAAAAATTAAAGCAGTAAATGATATTGATTGGGTTGCATTAAGAAAGTTTTTATTGTTTGGGTTTTCAGATGCAGCAGGATTCGAACGAAATGCAAGTTCAGATAACAGTCCTTATGAACAAGTGCAAAATAGAATTTTAGATGCAATTGATAGGGCTTATGATGCTGTTGGTTCACAAGGTAAGATACATATTTTAGCGCATTCACTGGGCTGCCATGTAATTTCAAATTATATTTGGGATGCGCAACAAAAAAGTGTTCGGCAAGGAGCATGGAAAGATGGTGGGTTTGAAGATTCCCCAGCAGGATCAGATTTAGATAAATTCCGAAGATTAAAAACACTGAAATTTTTACAATTCACGGGCTGCAATATTCCAATATTTGTTGCAGGTATTCCCAGAAGTAAAATCAAATCCATTTCTACTGGAAGTAAA
>JBCCEI010000017.1:0-24996 GCA_039030355.1 Pseudomonadota bacterium
AAGCGCGGTTTCTCTCGAACCTGACTTTTCCAAAAAGCACGGGCCGCGTCGCGACCAGGCGCAAGGCCATGGCCAATACGCCATTTCTCAAACCAAGCGATGATGAACCCATGTTGCTGTTTCTCCAGGGCAGACAAATCGGGAATGCGACCAAAAAGAAAACAACGTTTAATTTTTGTAACCATTTTATTTCTAGGTTTCGCGAGTGCTGCTGCACTTGGAATTTACGCAATTCAAAAAAACCAAACTTATTTTTATACGCCAAGCGAAGTTGTCGCAGGAAATGTTGAGCAAGACAAATTATTTAGAATTGGTGGTTTAGTTGTTGAAGGAAGTGTTAATCGCTTTAATGATGGAGTGACCACTGAATTTGATTTAACTGATACGACAGGATCAGTAACAGTACGCTACAAAGGTCTGTTACCAGATTTGTTTCGTGAAGGGCAGGGGATTGTTGCGCAAGGTAAGTTAAACCCCCAAGGTGTTATCGTCGCACAAGAAGTTTTAGCCAAGCATGATGAGAATTATATGCCTCCTGAAGTTGCAGACGCGCTAAAAGCATCAGGCGCATCTCATCCTGAGAACATTCCAAAAAATTAGTTAAGGTAAAATTATGATACCTGAGATTGGTCATTTTGCATTAGTGTTGGCTCTTTGTTTGGCGATTGTGCAGACCATAGTGCCCATTTTAGGTGCCCAAACACAAAATGCACAATGGATGTCAGTTGCTAAACCTGTTGCGCGAGGTCATTTTCTATTTTTACTCATATCCTATGTGTGCTTAACCTATAGTTTTATTGAATCAGATTTTTCTGTTCTTTATGTTGCGAATAATGCAAATACTGCATTGCCACTACAATATAAAATTTCAGCAGTATGGGGCGCGCATGAAGGATCCTTGCTGTTGTGGGTGCTTATGTTAGGCGCATGGACCTTTGCAGTAACCGTTTTTAGTCGCAGCTTGCCAAACGATATGGTTGCAAGAGTGATCGGCGTGATGGGATTTGTAAGCGTTGGATTTATTTTATTTACTTTACTTACATCGAGTCCATTTGAACGTATCTTCCCTGCACCTTTGGAAGGGCGTGACCTTAATCCATTGCTGCAAGATCCTGGTTTGGTGATTCATCCACCTATGCTGTATATGGGCTATGTTGGCTTTTCAGTTGCATTTGCTTTTGCAATTGCAGCGTTGCTCGGTGGGAAATTAGATTCCGCCTGGGCAAGGTGGTCTCGGCCTTGGGCGACTTTTGCATGGGTGTTTTTAACTATTGGCATTACGTTGGGCAGCTGGTGGGCTTATCATGAGCTTGGTTGGGGTGGTTGGTGGTTTTGGGATCCGGTAGAAAATGCATCGTTTATGCCATGGCTGGTTGGCACGGCTCTTATACATTCACTTGCAGTAACTGAAAAGCGTTCAAGCTTTAAAAACTGGACCGTATTGTTAGCAATTTTAGCGTTTTCATTAAGTTTACTTGGCACCTTCTTAGTTCGTTCGGGTGTATTAGTTTCTGTACATGCATTTGCAACAGACCCTGCACGCGGTGTTTATATTTTACTTTTCTTGGCTGTAGTCATTGGTGGGTCACTTTTGCTTTATGCATTTCGAGCGCCAAAGATAAAATCAATTGGACAATTTGATTTAGTCTCACGCGAGACCGCTTTATTACTTAATAATGTCTTATTGCTGGTCGCTATGTTTACTATATTAGTCGGAACACTGTATCCATTATTTTTAGATGCTTTAAATGCAGGTAAAATCTCCGTAGGCCCACCTTACTTTAATGCAGTGTTTGTTCCTTTAATGTTACCGCTTGTGTTGGTAGTAGGCATTGGCCCATTTTTACGTTGGAAGAAAGCAACGCTAGCTCAAACTTTAAAGAAATTAGTTAAAATTCTGGTTATTGGAATTGTAATTGGAGTGGCGTTACCGTTGATGATTGCTGGTAAAACTACCATTTTGGTTGCATTAGGTATTACCTTGGGTGGTTGGTCTATTTTTTCAGCACTATATTATTTATTTAAAAATCTATTCCGTGGCGAAATAAAGCAAAGTGCACTACAACATCTAAAGAAAATTCCACGTGCGACTTATGGAATGTCGCTTGCGCATATTGGTATTGGTATATTTGTAATTGGTGTGACCTTTGTAAATGCATTTCAAGAAGAAAAAGAAGTTCCAATCCAAGTTGGTGAAAAAGTCGAGCTGGCAGGTTATGAATTTAGATTTAATGGCGTAAAAGAAGTTCAAGGCCCTAATTATTCTTCAAAACAAGCATCAGTAGATGTGTATAAGAATAATCAGCAGGTTGCAACATTGCATCCAGAAAAACGAAAATATCTTGTACAGCAAAGCCCAATGACTGAAGCAGGAATTGATTCTGGTTTTTTGCGCGATGTTTACGTAGCACTCGGAGAGCAGATTAATCCGCAAGCGTGGGGTATGCGTCTATATTATAAACCGTTTGTACAATGGATTTGGTTAGGAGCCGCCTTGATGGCCTTGGGCGGTTTGTTGGCAGCACTGGATCGTCGTTATCGATTGAAATTAAAACGCGAAAAGGTGGTTGAAGAAAAAGTTTCTGATAAAGCTGCAGCTGTAACAGCTTCGTAATTTAAGCGAATGTTTAAGTATCTTCTGCCAGTAATCTTGTTTTTCGTATTGTGCGGATTTTTGTTTGTTGGTTTGTACAAAGATCCATCAAAAGTTGATTCTCCTCTTATTGGCAAACACGTGCCAATTTTTTCACTGCCAAAACTCATGAATAAAGAAGAAGTATTTTCTGAAAAAGAATTTTTTGGAAAAGTATCTTTATTGAATGTTTGGGGTACATGGTGTTTCGCTTGTAAACAAGAACACCCTGTGCTTTTAGAGTTAGCAAAGCAAAATATTGCACCAATTTATGGGTTAAATTACAAAGACGATAGTGTGCAAGCTAAAACATATCTACGTGATTTTGGTAACCCCTTTGCTGGAAATGCATCAGACCTTGAAGGTAGAGTTGCCATTGATTGGGGTGTTTATGGTGCGCCTGAAACTTTTGTGATCGATAAAAAAGGCATAATCCGTCACAAGCACATCGGCCCACTGACGATGAAAGATCTACAAGAAGAAATCATACCTCTCATTAAACAGTTGAAGAATGAAGCATCTTAAACTCTATAGAATTATATTGTACTTGTGTATTGTCTTTACAACTCAAGTTTCCCTGTCTGCGCCGCTTAAAGTTGCGCCAGAGTATGAGGATCGCTATCACGCATTATTAAACGAGCTTCGATGTCTTGTTTGTCAAAACCAAACCATTGCAGAGTCTGATTCAGAACTGGCAAATGATTTACGAGTAGAAGTAAATAAAATGCTTAATCAAGGTGCATCTGATGATGAAATCATAGACTTCATGGCGAATAGATATGGAGATTTTGTTTTATATAAACCGTTGGTGCAACCAAAAACTTATTTATTATGGTTTGGTCCATTTTTATTTTTAGCATTGGTTTTGCTGCTGGTGCTCATGTTTTTGAAAAAAAATCGACCTGTTTCTAAAGCGGAGTTAACCGATGATGAGAAGCAAAAGTTGAGTTCAATTTTGAAAGAACCAAAAGATTAACTCGAATAAAATATAAATCATGTTAAGTTTCTGGATCATCAGCGGGTTACTTATTATAGTTGCATTAGTGATCGTGCTGCCTAGTTTATTTGCCAATGAGGCACCAAAAGACCTGGACCGCAATAAAATTAATAAAGCGGTTTATGATAAGAAATTGTTAGAGCTAGAAAATGATCTAAATAATGATCTTATCGAACAAGAACAGTATTTAATTGCAAAAGCAGATTTGGAAAGGTCATTGTTGGATGACATTGAAGGTAATGAAAATCTTGCCTATAAGAGCGCAAATAAAATATTACCAATAATAGTTTTGATTGTTTTGCCTATTGCAGCGGTTTTAACGTATACACAACTTGATAATGGTCTCGAATCATTAGATCCAGAATTTCAAAGGAAGATGGCTGAGCAACGTGCAAATCCAGGCATGGGGCAAATAACTTCAATCGAACAAGCGATTACAGAACTTGAAGAGAAGATAAAACAGAATCCAGATAATCTTGAAAACCTGATAATGCTGGGCCGATCTTATGTTGTAACAAAGCGATTTAAAGAAGCCGTAAATATTTATGCGAAAGCAAATGAACTTAGTAATGGCGCCAATCCAAATATATTAGTTTCGCTTGGTGAAGCGAAAGGTTTTGCCGCAGACAATAAGTTTGATGAAAGTTCAATGACATTGTTTTCAAAAGCATTACAAATAGATCCTAAAAATGAACGAGGCTTATGGTATGCAGGATTGGCAGCATATCAATTGCAGGACTATAAGCTCTCTGTAAAACATTTTGAAAAACTTATGCAGCAAGTTCCTGAAGATCAAATGGAAGTAAAAAATGCACTTGCGAAATATCTTAATGATGCAAAACAAAAGGCGGGAATTGAAGTTACACAAGTAGAAAAGATATCAGAAAAAGGGTCTGCATCGATTACGGTTAATGTTTCTTTAGCAAATAATCTAGCCGAAAAAATTGTGAACTCAGACACACTTTTCATTTATGCGCGTGCAATGAACGGTCCCAAAATGCCTTTAGCGCTGGTTAAAATGACCGCTGGAGACCTACCAGCTACTGTAACCCTAGATGATTCTGTTTCAATGTTGCCTAGCATGACCCTATCGAGCATGGAGCAAGTTGAGGTAATTGCAAGGATTTCTAAGTCAGGACAAGCCATTATGCAAACTGGAGACATCTTTGGAAGTATCCAGCCTGTAGAAACGAACCAGTCCAAGACAGTGGATGTTGAAATAAGCGAGTTGGCACCTTAATGCATTCGGTCTAACTCTTTTAAATTAAGGATAATTTGGGAGTTTTTAACATGGATTTGTTAGTAAACATATTTCTTATTAGTGGTATCTGCCTTTATGCCGCTTCACTTTATACCGTTCAACAATTGGTTAAGAAATTACCAATGGGCGAAGTAAGAAATAACTGGAAAATACTTTCATTCTTTGTTGTTGGTTTTATTGTTGGCTATGCTGTTTATATGTATTTGCTTTTAAGTGGTAAAGTTGCATTAGCAAGTATTACATACCCTGCAATCTGTCTCGCCGCCTCAGCATTTGTATTATTACTTTGCTTTCTTACCTACCAAACGACTCGTGATATTAGTGAAGCAATAGCGATGGATCAGGCGAGCATTATTGATCCAGTATTGGATATTTATAATCGTCGTTATTTTGATCGTAGAATTGAAGAAGAAACACAACGCTCGCGACGCTACAATCAACCTCTATCTGTGATTTTATTTGAGATTGACCAATTTGAGTCGGTAGTTAAATCGCAGGGTAAATTAGTTAGTGATGTGGTGCTGAGAAAAGTTAGTGATTTCTTAGTAGCTGCGGTTCGCTCTTCTGACATTGTGGCGCGCCATGATGAGCAAAGAATCATTCTGGCTACGACTCAGACCAAGCCTGATATGGCCGTAATGCTTGCGGATCGCTTGCGTGGTGAAATTGAAAAACTCGAAGTGTTGCCAAATTGCGATCAAGAAAGTGTTGATGCTTTGCATGTTACCGTGACAGCTGGTGTCTCATGTGTAGAAGATCGAATTAAAAGCGGATTTGACTTAACGGATGTTGCTGAAAAGGCTATCAGCCGAGCTGAAAAAGATGGTCGAAACCGTGTTTATGCCTATGACGCCTCGGATATCGAAACATCAAATATTGAAGTAGAGCCTGTAACTGCTTAGCAGTATTCTCAAACTTAACCAATTTCTTAGTGAATTATTTCCAATAATGTTGGAAGCAATATCGACCTGTGTTATATAAATTTGTTATAGTTTTTAAAAGCTAATTACGAATAGGGCACATATGTCAAAGTTAGATTTATTGCATCTATTAGGATGGTGTTCGTTAATTTATATAATAATTCTCGCTCTTTGGTCGGTTGTTTTAATTTTTGGTCGAGAGTGGATGTATAAATTGCATACTAGGTGGTGCCCAGTATCTGAAGAGAAATTTAATGCAATTCACTATGCGCTAATTGGTTTCTTTAAAATGATGCTCATCATGTTCTTTTTAGTTCCATATTTAGTATTACTTTCTATTGACTGATATCAATCTCGTCTATGTCGATAGATTCTGAGTTGAAAATCTTTTATTCGAAGCATGGCTTTGGAGAGGATTTTGGTTTCAGGCCCAAAACTATTTCTGTTTACACGGGATGCATGTTAGTTCCGCTGCCAAATATTGAAACTCGAAGGACTTACCTCAAATATCATGACATCCATCATCTCGTTACCGGTTACACAGTTGGTAGAATTGGTGAAGGTAAAATTAGCGCCTGGGAACTTGGAACAGGTTCTGCATTTATTAATCCTATGCTTGGGGTTATGAACTTAATAGCTTTGTCTACAGGTTTGTTCCTTGAACCTAAAGATATGTGGAATGCATTTAAACGCGGATGTATAAGTACGAATTTATATTCTAAAAAAATGAGAAACAGTGTTGATAATCAAAAATGGAGTAATATCAAACAGCTCCAAGAATCAGTTTTAGAATTCAAGCAAGATAGTGTTAGTATCTTTAGAGCCATAGAATTTGCTCTATACTCATTATTTGCTGTATTGATACATGCAATTTTAGTAGTGCCCGCAATTATCTTGAGATTTGTTACAGATACAATATTTAATGGTGGGATATTTGAAGCTGTAAAGCCCAAAAAACGAGATGACCTGTTTTAGAATTCAGAAGAAATTATGATCAAAGGTATTGTATTTACTTTAATATTTGCATTATTTATATCTAGACTAATCCCTAAATATATCGAATTTCGCGAAACGAATATTGTTAATTTGTTAGGTGTTGACTGGGAAGGAAATCTAGCAATATTAATTTTGTTGGCTGTTATGGTTTTAGGTATTGTGGTTTTAGCTATTGCACTACAGAGCTTTTATTTATTTTTCACCAAGAAGTCATCAGAATAAAAACTTAATCATCACCATCGATAAATCTTCTTGTGATGTTTTGGTAGGCATCAATTCTACGATCACGTAGATAGGGCCATATTTGTCGTGTTTTTTCTGTCTCTTCTAAATCGATTGATGCGTATATGGTTTCAGGTTTGGAGGTGGATGCTTGATTAGTAATCTTGCCAAGAGTATCTGTAACAAACGATTGCCCCCAAAATTGAATTCCCTCACTTTGATTGGACGGATCACTCTCATGGCCCGTACGGTTAATACAGATTATGGGTAAATTATTTGCAATTGCATGACTTTGTTGAATCGTTTTCCATGCTTGTAGTTGGCGCTGCTGTTCCTGCTCATTATCTCTGGGGTCCCAACCGATAGCAGATGGATATATTAAAAGTTGAGCGCCAGCAAGTGTCATGAGGCGTGCAGCTTCTGGAAACCATTGGTCCCAACACACCATGACACCTAATTTTCCTAGAGATGTGTCTATAGGGGTAAACCCTTGGTCGCCAAAAGCGAAATAATATTTTTCAAAATAGCCAGGGTCATCGGGTATATGCATTTTTCGATATAATCCTGCCATGCTTCCGTCTTTATCAAATACAATTGCAGTGTTGTGATAAAGCCCATCGGTGCGTTTTTCAAAAATAGAACCAATTACTACAATATCGTTTTGTTTTGCGACTTCAGATAGCTCCTTTGTTAATGGGCCAGGAATGGTTTGCGCAAGATCAAAATTTTGACTAGATTCTGTTTGGCAGAAATACAAGTTACTATGTAATTCACATAAGACAACGAGATCAGCTTTATTTTTTGCCGCGATCGTAATTTGTTCAACACTGTAGTCAAGATTCGAACGATAGTCTGCGCTCATTTGTTGTTGCACTAAGGCTACTTTAATTTTATTCATGCTATAAAACCTTGTGGGATCTGCATGGAGGCACAATGAATTCCACCAAACTGTTGGATGAGTGCATTGCTTTCAATATCAACTATTTCTTTTGAAGGAAAGCAGTCATCAATCATTTTAAGGGCGTTATTATCATGTTTATCGTTAAAGACAGGTACTAAAACATATTCATTGCTAATTAAAAAATTAGTATAACTCGCTGGAAGTTGAACACCATTCACAATAATTGGCTCGGGCATAGTCAAAGGTACAAGTTCATATGCATTATTTTTTGCAATGGAATTTAGCTGTTCAACCAACAACTGAAGTGCATGACTATTAGGTTCATGATCATGTCCTAAAGCAGAATAGGTAATGATAGTATCATCACAGAATCGTGCCAGGTTATCTATATGCCCATCTGTATCATCACCGGCAAGTACGACATCATCAATCCAGCAAACGTTTGAACAACCAAGCCAATCATGAAGTTTTGTTTCTAGTAGCTCTCGATTTAAATTTTGGCTAGCTAAATTTCTTTTAAAGCATGTGCTTGATGTAAGTAGTGCTCCTTTGCTATTAATTTCCAAATTGCCTGCTTCAAGTGTGAAATCAACTTTCTCATAGCTGAGTTTTATATCTAGACTAGAAATAAAATTTTGATTAAATGCATTATCTTTATCATAGGGATATTTTTCACCCCACGCATCAAAGTTAAAGTCGAGCAGTTTATATATTTCTTCTGATTTGTTTGATTGCACTGCAATTGGGCCAAAGTCACGAACCCAAGTATCATTTGTGGGAATTTCAATGAAATGAATATTGGTGAAAGCAATATTTTTCTGGGCTAGATGCGTTTCAACGATATTTTTATGGTCCTGATTCTGCGTGATCAAAAATACGATTTGGTGACGCGAAAGATAGTGGGTGAGTTCTAGGTAAGTTTGCTCAACATTGTTGAGAAGATCTGCATGATTTGTCTGCTTCGCCCAGTCGGAATGTTGACTTGGCCATACAAGAATAACAGCATCTTGTCGCGCCCACTCGGGAGCGAGATGATAAGAGGTCACATCAAATTGATATTATTTTTTAGATGCGAATTATTCTGCGTTCAGTTTCAGTAAGAATCAATGCGCTACAGAATGAATAACGAGGTTATTTTCAAAAAAAACGGAATAATTATTATAGTTCCAGCGATAGATAGCAGGATTGCCAACGGGACCTTCTTTAGTGGCAGGTTGTCCAAAGCGTGATTCGACTTGTACTTTTGAAAGGCCACGATTTGGCATAGTTGAATTTACTACTACTTGAGCGTTACTTCCGGGCGTCTTCACTACCTGTGCGTTTACCTGTAAGGTGGCTATCGCTAAGAAAACTGCAAGTATTGAACTAATTAAAGTACGCATAAATCTAAAGTCCATGATTGAGGATTAATAGATCATAGCACCGCCAAGATTGGGCGGAAACGTTCGCTGTACTAATGCGCGATAATTGCTAAGTTTTAACGGACTAAGGGTCTTATGAGCTAAGGAACACGATGATTCATATCGCAACCAATCTATTTTATTCTGGCTAACCCCATCCAATATATTGTTAAAAATCAATTAAATAGATGACTAACTTTAACCAAATTAGCCATAAGAAACAGCGACGATAATGTTTAGACCGCTGGAATTATTCATAGGATCCCGCTACTTACGAGCTAAGCGTCGTAACCATTTTATTTCATTCATTTCATTCATTTCTGTTTTTAGCCTTGCTCTCGGCATTACGCTGATCATTACCGTTCTATCGGTTATGAATGGGTTCCAGTTTGAGATCAAAGATCGCATCTTAAGTATGACCGCCCATGCAACTGTATTAGAACTAGATGGTAAGTTACGAGATTGGGAAAAAGTTGAGCAAGAGTTAGAAAACGAACCTGAAATACAAGGATCGGCCCCCTATGTGCAAGGGCAAGGGATGATTGTGCATGGCAAACAGGTTACTGGTGCGATGCTGAATGGCATAGATCCAAGTCTAGAGCCAAATGTTTCACGCATTGGGCAGCATTTGCAGCATGGTGATCTGCATATCTTAGAGCCAGGTGAATATGGAGTATTGCTTGGAAATGATCTGGCAAATTATTTAGGTGTAGAAAAAGGCGAAAAAATTACTGTGATCACGCCCGAAGCTACGGTTACTCCAGCAGGCATTATTCCAAAATTTAGACGTTTTACCGTTGTGGGAACGTACTCAGTGGGAATGCCGCAATACGACCGAAACACCGCCGCAATTCACATTCAAGATGCTAAACGCTTATTTCGTCTTGGTGATGCGGTGACAGGATTGCGATTAAAATTTGAAGATTTATTTGATGCACAAGAAATTACCTATGGTTTGCGTGACAAGTTAGGTGGAGCGTATTGGGTAACCGATTGGACCTACCATAATCGAAACTTTTTTCGTGCTCTGAAAATGGAAAAAACTATGATGTTCATTATCACGATCATTATCGTTTTTGTAGCTGCCTTTAATATCATTTCGATGCTAGTCATGGTGGTGACTGAAAAGCAAAGTGATATTGCGATTATGCGTACTTTGGGTGTGTCGCCGAAAAGCGTTATGGGAATATTTATTGTTCAAGGCACGGTAATTGGTTTGGTAGGAACCTTATTAGGCGCATTAGGTGGTGTGTTACTTGCCTCTAATCTAGAAAGTTTAGTGAGATTGGTAGAAAAAATACGCGGTGTGAAGTTTCTTTCGCCAGATATTTATCCAATCAGTGATTTTCCCTCTGATGTTGTAGCATCAGAAGTTTTTGTTATATGTATTATTGCTTTTGTTATAACTGTGCTAGCAACAATTTACCCAGCTTGGAAAGCATCACGCACACAGCCTGCAGAAGCATTAAGGTATGAGTAAAATATTATGACTGTTGTCTTGCAATGCGAAAACTTATCCAAGGCTTATGATAGTGGCCCGGCCACGGTTGAAGTGTTAAAAAACATTAACTTCAGCGTGCAAGAAAAAAGTCGTGTAGCGATTGTCGGCGCTTCAGGGAGCGGCAAAAGCACATTGATGCATTGCTTGGGTGGTTTGGATGTGCCAAATGCAGGGTCGGTACAAGTCTGCGGCAAAGACATGTCTGCATTGTCTGATGCACAGAGAGGAGAGTTACGAAATCAATCTCTTGGTTTTATCTATCAGTTTCACCATTTGTTACCTGAGTTTACTGCGCTGGAGAATGTAGCAATGCCATTGTTATTACGTAGTGATTCAATTGCAGACGCCGAAGCGAATGCTTCAACAATACTAGCCAAAGTAGGGTTAGAAAATAGGGTGCTACATAAACCTACTGAGCTATCGGGTGGTGAAAGACAGCGTGTCGCGATCGCAAGAGCGCTTGTGACTAATCCAAAAGTGATCCTTGCTGATGAGCCTACAGGCAACCTTGATCGAAAAAATGCAATGCAAGTGCAAGCTGAGATGTTGGAATTGAATAAAGACTTAAACACTGCAATTGTAATTGTGACGCATGATGCCAGCATTGCAGACTCAATGGATGAAATTTATACCTTAGAAGATGGCGTGCTGAATCAACAGTAATTTATTTTTTTAATTTCCTTAACTTTCGCTTGTTCCAAAAAGAAACAACGCGAATTCTCCACAACACTCTTGCAAAAATAAATCCGCTTAATCCGGCAACGGTTCCAGTAAATAAACAGCCCACAAGAAATGGTTTCCAGCGTTCGCGTAATTCTGTAAATAGCCAATTGAAAGTAAGTTCAAATTCGAACGGCCCAAGATTTGATCCTGTCAAAAATGTGCCTACTTTATATGCCAAGAAAAATAATGGCGGTATGGTAATTGGATTGGTGACCCAAACTAATGCGATTGAAATTGGCAAATTGCATCTGAAAATAATTGCCAAGCCAGCAGCAATTAACATTTGGAAAGGGATCGGCAAGAATGCACAAAATAATCCTATAGCACATGCACCAGCAACAGAGCGCCGGCGCATATGCCATAAGTTCTGGTCATGAATCAACTCGCCAAATATGCTAAATGACTTATCTTCCTCTAGGAATTTCTTATTAAAAAACTGTTTGAGAAAATTGCGAGGCATATATAATCTAGATAATACAGTAGTTTTGAAAAGCTAGACGAGTTCTACACATTTCAGGTTGGGTAAGTATACGTATGCTCAAGGTGGCGGTTGCGTTTTTAATTGGTGTACTTAGTTTAACAGTGTTCGCAATGCTACCGCACTGGTATTGGTGCTTAGTGATGCTACCGGCAGTCATCATTCTGCATAAATTTCCGCAATGTAATTTGTTCATGTTTGCATTACTTGGTTTCTTATGGGCGCTTGCTCATGCACATCATAGTTTATATCCGAGTCTAGAGAAGACGATTGAAGGTGAGGATCTAGATGTAATCGGGGAAATTGCTTCAATACCAACTAAATATGGTCGTAGCACAAGATTTGAGTTTTTGATTCAATCAAGAGTACATTCAGATGAAGAATCCCTATTGCCAAGAAAAGTACGTCTGAATTGGTACGGTAACGCACCTGAATTACAAATTGGTGAAATTTGGCAATTACGTATACGCTTAAAACGCCCATGGGGATTTGCGAATCCGGGTGGCTTTGATTTTGAAAAATGGCTATTTGAGCAAGGTATCCGTGCTACGGGGTATGTGCGTACTAAGGGGAACAATATACTAGTTGAGAAAACGAATCTGTTTAGCCCTGCAATATATTTGCGTGCTAAATTGAATCAAAAAATCGAAGAAAGTAATAATAGCTACACTGGAATTATAAAAGCGCTTGTACTCGGAGAGCGCGGCCAGATGGATTCAAAAAGTTGGCAAGTTCTAACTCAAACAGGCACTAACCACTTGCTTGCGATCTCAGGGTTGCATGTTGGTATCGTTTCAGGGTTTGTATATTTTATTCTCGTATGGTGTTGGAAGCGTAGTGAACGGCTATGTTTACGCATTCCAGCACAACAAATTGCAGCAATTGGTGCGATTCTAGCAGCGATTTTTTATGCAATGTTGGCAGGATTTTCGATACCTACACAGCGAGCAATGACTATGGCGACGGTTGTGTTTTTTTCGATCTTTATGATGCAATCATTTCGTCCATGGAATATTTTATCTTTGGCGCTTATATGTGTGCTACTTGTTGATCCTTTTTCTATTTTAGCTCCTGGTTTTTGGTTATCTTTTATAGCGGTAGCAATTATATTGCTGAGCTTAAAACATCATTCAATGACTAATAACAAACGATGGGTAGGTGTGGTAAAAATTCAGTTTATTTTAGCGCTTGGGTTATTGCCTGTAACACTTTTATTTTTTCAGCAGGCATCATTAATTTCTCCATTAGCAAATTTATTTGCTGTTCCTTGGGTAAGTGTTCTAATCGTCCCTATGGCTCTTGTTGGATCAGTATTCTTATTGATATATGAACCCATGGGTGCTTTATTGTTGCAAGGAGCCGATTCTTTGATAGGGTTATTTTGGTCTGCGCTAAATTATCTTCATAGTATGCCATTTTCAAGCTGGCAACATGCGATACCTGTTTGGACAATTGTACCAGCTGTATTTGGTGTTTTACTTTTGTTGACGCCAAGAGGATGGCCAGCAAAAATATTGAGTGTCGCGCTTTTAAGCCCACTCATGTTTGCAGAACCTGTGCAAGTTTCTGAAGAAGATTTAAGTCTGTTTGTCTTAGATGTTGGGCAAGGCACAGCAGTTGTATTGCAATCTGGTGAAAACGTTTTGGTATACGACACAGGGCCAAAATTTAGTAGTGGTTTTAATGCTGGTGAAGCTGTGGTGGCAACTTTTCTACGTGAGCGTGGCATCAAAGAGATTGATGTCTTGATGGTTAGTCATGGGGATAAAGATCATGCAGGAGGCTTGGAAGGATTGTTGAATCATTACAATGCAAAACAATTGATAGTTAATCAAATAAATGATTACTCTCATGAAAACTTATTAGCTTGTAGAGCAGGGATGCAATGGAGTTGGCCATCTGTTGAATTTGAAGTGCTTAATCCGGAGAGGACATTACCAGCGAATAGTATCGGTAAACTATCGAAAAATAATAGCTCATGTGTATTGCGTGTTCAGCATGCATCTGGAGATCTACTGTTAAGTGGCGATATTGAACGTAAGATCGAAAAATTACTAATAAAAGAACACTTTGATTCCCTCAACGTAGACATTCTTATTGCACCACACCATGGTAGTAAATCGTCATCAAGCAAGGCATTTATAGAAGCTACATCGCCTAAATTTGTAGTATTTACTACGGGTTACAGGAATCCATATGGATTTCCCGATGAAAAAGTAGTCTCACGCTATAAAGAGTTTGGCAGCCACTTAGTAAATTCTGCCACGCAAGGTATGATTAGCTTTGAATTTTCAAATAAAAATGGATTGCAATTACTGCCCGGATATCGTGAAGTTCGACAACGTTTTTGGCACACCCAGCCCTAAGTGCATACAAATTGTCTCTAGAGCTTGTAGATAGTCAAATTTGCGCTTGATTGGCTAAGTACTTTATCAAAGTAAAATCTCAAGGAGTTATTCTAAGTGTATGAAATTATAAAAGCAGGTGGTTGGCTCATGTTACCGATCATTGCTGCCTCGATTGTTGCTTTGGCAATCATAATCGAGCGTTTTTGGACACTACAAAAAGAACGTGTGGCACCAAAATATCTGGCTGCCAAGATCTGGCAGTGGAGTAAAGATGGTAAGTTGGATGAAAACCGTATTCTTCAAATTCGCAAAAGTTCTCCTCTAGGCAGAATACTCGCAGCTGGACTACTAAATAAGAACTATGATCGCGAGATCATGAAAGAAAGTATTGAAGAAACAGGTAGACATGTCGCTTATGAGTTACAAAGATTTCTTAATACTCTGGGCACTATCGCTGCTATTTCGCCATTATTAGGTTTACTCGGTACAGTGATTGGTATGATTCAGGTGTTTAGTGTTATCACCAGTGTTGGGGTGGGTGATCCGGGAGAATTGGCGGGTGGTATTTCTAAAGCCTTAATTACTACTGCAGCAGGCTTAAGTGTTGCGATACCAAGTTTAATCTTTGTGCGTTATTTTAGAAGGCGAGTAGATGGGTTAGTGGTGGGAATGGAAGAAGAGTCCATCAAGCTCGTGGAAGTGATGCATGGTCAACGTAAAGCAAACGCGTAATTTAGTTTAATAAGACAAGATGAATTTTACTCGAGCTGAAGAAGATCGTTTAGATGTCAATTTAACGCCATTAATTGACGTGGTGTTTTTGTTGCTGATATTTTTCATGGTGACAACTACCTTTAATCAACAAGCCGAGTTAAGAGTGGACTTGCCCGAGGCCTCTTCTGAAGAGCAGGCGATGGAAGTCATACCTATTGAAATCACGATTGATCCTTCTGGCGCTTATTATGTAAATGGGCAAAGTCTTGCGAATAATCAAGCCAATACACTTTTTCAATCACTTCAAAAAATCGTTGCAGGTGATATTGAAAAAAGTGTCATAATTCGTGCAGATGCAAACACACCTCATCAGGCGGTGGTTACAGCTATGGATACGGTTGCCAAAGTGGGTGTTTCAAAATTATCGATTGCAACTTCAAAACCTCAATAAAGCACTTCACTAATCAATAATGGCCGAACAAGCCGCAACTCAATCAGGTTGGAAAATATATCGCAGGCTACTGGGCTATTCATTTAGCAAGTGGCAGTACTTGCTATTAGGTTCAATTGCATTAATTGTCCTATCTGCTATGGATGCGCTTATGGTGTACCTGCTTGGACCTTTTATCGATAGTTCTTTTGTTGAAAAAAACTATGATGAGATCAAATGGATTCCGATTGCGATACTTGTCATTTTTGTTATCAGAGGGATTGCTAATTTTATAGGCACTTACTTAATTGGCTTTGTTGGTGCCCATGTCGTAAAAGTTTTAAGAAAAGAGATGTTTGATCGTGTGCAGTATTTGCCAACATCATATTTTGATCAGCAAGCGACAGGGACATTACTATCAAAGTTTTCTTATGACGTTAACCAAGTCACTGGCGCTGCTGTTAAAAGTCTTCGCAGTATAGTGGAGGATAGTTTCAAGGTTATTTTCTATCTAACAGTCATGTTTATTAATAACTGGAAGCTAACTATTTTATTTTTAGTTGTTGTTCCAGTTATTGCTTTAATTGTTGCCTATACAAGTAAATTGTTTAGAAAATTCAGCCAGAAAATGCAAAAGTCTGTGGGTAAAATTACCCATATTGTCGAAGAAAGTGTTGTTGGCCATAGAATCGTCAAGATATTTGGAGGACAAAAATACGAAATTGATAAATTTGAGCATGCTAATGAACGTTTTCGTCGCAACAATATTCGCAAAGTCATCACCAAAGCCGCGAGTACACCTGTAATACACATACTCGTTGGATTTGTATTGGTTGCTGTATTGGCTATAGCCGCTCAACCGGGAATTGCATCTGAAGAAACAGCAGGCGGATTTGTTAGCTTTATAATAGCTATGACGGCGATTCTTACTCCTGCGAGAAAACTTACTTTACTCAATGAAATATTACAAACTGGAATAGCCGGAGGCCAAAGCGTATTTGCGCTCATTGATACTGATCAAGAGCAAGATTTAGCAAGCAAGGCCTTAGCGAAGTGTAAAGGCGAAATTGTTTTTAATAATGTGAGTTTTAGATATGAATCACGCGAGGCTAAGGCGCTAGAAAAAATTAATTTATCGATCGAGCCTGGTGAAACAGTTGCATTTGTAGGCAAGTCTGGAAGTGGTAAAACGACCATAGTTAATTTATTGCCACGTTTTTATGAAATTGACGAAGGCTTGATCACTGTAGATGGAGTGGATATTAGTGAAGCGAGTTTGGTTTCTTTGCGAGAGCAGATTGCAATCGTTAACCAAGACGTGACTTTGTTCAATGACACCATTGCAAATAATATTGCCTATGCGCAAGACCTGGATGCCAACGATATAAGAGTAGTTCAAGCAGCTGAAGCTGCGCGTGTAGTTGAATTTACAAACAAATTACCTGATGGGCTGCACACGCTGGTTGGAGAAAACGGTGTTTTACTCTCGGGTGGCCAACGACAACGAATCGCTATTGCAAGAGCGCTTTTAAAAGATGCACCAATTTTAATACTAGATGAGGCAACTTCTGCTTTAGATACAGAATCAGAACAAGATATTCAAAAGGCATTAGAGATTTTACAGCAGAATCGAACAACATTGATTATTGCGCATCGTCTTTCAACAATAGAGAAAGCTGATCGAATCGTGGTGATGAGTAAAGGCCAAATTATTGAAATTGGCAGTCATCAGGAGCTATTGAACAAAAATGAAACCTATGCGTCACTATACAAAGTGCAAATTAGCAAACCAAATACTGCTTAAGTTTGAAGACAAATAGCGAACAAATCTGGTATTCAAACAACCTCAAATCAACCTTTTTACTGCCATTATCATGGCTATTTAGGTTAGTTGTTTTTATAAGACGTGTTATTTATAAACTCAAATCTTCTAATACAGGTCTAGAAGACGTATTTATTATCATCGTTGGAAATATAACTGTCGGCGGTGCAGGGAAGACACCCTTCGTTGCTTATTTGGCGCAGCAGTTTAAACAAAATGGAAATCAGGTCGGCATTATTTCGCGTGGCTACAAACGCAAAAGTAATGGCTTAATTGAAGTGATGAGTAATAGTTCGGCTAACGAGGTTGGTGATGAAGCCGTGCTGCTAAAACAAATTGTAGATTGTCCTGTTGCAGTTGCGACAGACCGGCGTGAGGCTGCATGTTACTTGCATGCAAATTATCAGCTCGATGTCATCATTTCAGATGATGGTCTGCAACATTATAAACTTCCTCGCGATTATGAAATCATTATTGTAGATGGTGAGCGTGAGTTTGGTAATAATAGATTATTGCCAGCAGGACCACTTCGTGAACCTGTTTCAAGATTAAACAATGTTGACCTTGTCATATCTAATGGAGCTAATCCTTCATATGAATATCAGTATTGGGCCAACTTAGATGGTGCAATCTCTATTGCAAGCCAGGAAGAAAAGTCACTAGAAACATTTAAAGGATTGCGTGTTCATGCTGTAGCCGGAATAGGAAACCCAAAGCGATTTTTTGATATGCTAGAAGATATAGGCATAAATGTAATAGCACACACATTTGCAGATCACCATGAGTTCCAAATGGAAGATCTCAGATTTGATGACGAGCTTCCGATACTCATGACAGAGAAAGATGTAATTAAATGCTTAGATTTTAAATTGCAGAACATATGGTATGTTCCATTAAAGATTGATTTAAATGCTGAGCTAAGCCATAAGGTTAATACAATATTAGAGGAAAAACAGAAATGAATATGCAGTTACTTGATATATTGGTTTGCCCGGTAACGAAAGGGCCACTTAAATATGACAAAGATGCGCAAGAATTGGTATCTACTTCTGCGCGTTTGGCTTACCCTATTCGTGATGGCATTCCTGTAATGCTTGAAGATGAGGCGAGAACAATTTCTGATGATGAATATGAAAAATATAAAGCGACGTAATTCATTTACTAATTATCTTGCTTCAAGTTCGTGACTATAGATTTCTAAATGTCGTTTAAGGTTGTCATCCCAGCCCGCTATGCCTCTTCGCGCCTTCCCGGAAAAGCTTTATTAGAGATCAATAATAAGCCCATCATTCAATATGTATACGAAAATGCATCTGCATCTGGTGCAGATGAAGTCATTATTGCTACAGAAGATGAACGTATTGCTGAAGTCGTTACGAAATTTAATGGAATATATTGTTTGACTTCAGATCTACATCGGTCCGGTACAGACCGTATTGCTGAAGTTGCTAAAATAAAAAATTGGAATGATGACGTAGTGATCGTCAATCTTCAGGGTGACGAACCGCAAATGCCATCCGAAAATATCAAGCAGGTAGCTGAAAATTTAATTAAACATGCTCAAGTGAGTATGTCTACGTTATGTGCAGGAATTACGAACGAAGCAGACTTTCTTAATCCAAATGTAGTTAAAGTAATATTTGATGTGAATCATCTTGCTTTAAATTTCAGTAGACAAGTTGAAAAACTAAATTGCAAAATACCAGTAACAGATCTAACTATTGTATTTCGACATTTAGGAATTTATGCATATCAAGTTGGATTTTTAAATACCTTTACCAGTCTTTCGCCTTCCTCTCATGAAAAGAAAGAGTCGCTTGAGCAATTAAGAGCACTACAAAATGGCTATAAAATTTATGTTGAAGAATGTATAGCGCCTACTGGTATTGGTGTGGACACAAAAGAAGATTATGAGATCTTACAAAAGCTGATGTAGCAATGCTAATGAAGTGGGAAGTTCAAAATACTACTCGTAAATATGACGGGCACTTTAAAGTTGATCAAATTGTTATCAAGCATGAGCTATTTTCAGGTGATATAAGTAAAGAGCTAATTCGCGAACGTGTATCTAGAAAAAATGCAGTCGCTGTTTTGCCATTTGATCCAGTAAGAGATGAAGTTGTTTTGGTAGAACAATTTAGAGCTGGCGCAATTGACGAGGAGCGAAAAGAAACAAACCCATGGTTGATTGAAGTGATAGCAGGTCTCGTTGAAGAAGGTGAAAAATTAGAAGATGTTGCTATACGCGAGGCGTTAGAAGAAGCAAACTGTAGGATAGAAAATCTTCATCATGTAAGTTCGTTTCATCCGTCACCTGGTGGATTTTCTGAATTAGCACACGTGTATATCGCTAAAACAAATACAACTGAGTTGGGTGGAATTTTTGGGCTTGAAGAAGAGGGAGAAGATATTCGTGTGCATGTTGTATCTTCAGATAAAGCTATTGAAATGTTACATCAAGGAATCATTCGTTCAGCCATTCCAATGATTGCAATATTTAGTTTTATACAACTAAGAGAGTCTTTGATGAGCAAATGGACAGGTTAGTTAAGATTATTATTCTAGTTCTACCTTGATATATATTGCACTTTGTCTATCAGTTGAGTTGCGAGAAGTACTCAAAATTCCACTGTCCTTTACGTTTCCTCCTGTATCAACGCCACCAATTTGCACCCACTCGCCTATTTTTGCTTCAATTCTAGTATCTGCTTCTTGTACATCAATCGTGCCGTCGTGTTGATCAGATACACTGCGGTAGTGTGGCTGAACATGCAATGAGACATTTCCATTTCCTGTGAGCCTAGGTGTAACGTAAAAACCACTCGTTACATCTTGGTAGTCTATGTTGTCGTATACGGATACACCGTATCGATGTCGAATTATCGTTCGATGTTCATAAGGCCGAATTTCACCAGCGGCAATAAAGGCTTGCCCACCTTCGATGACACGTAGCATATGTTCCGCGTTTTTACGTGTAGTATTTTTAGTTTGGTTGATTTTTACTTTTGTTCCTTCGTTCTTAGGTGGATTACTGCCTACAACTACATTTACATCATCGCCAATTTCATAATTTCCCGAGGTTTCAAAGTCGGTAGATTTTGACTTCGAGTCAACGTCGTTGCGAACCTTGATAATCAGGTTGCGTGGAGCCTTATCCATTGCTTGCAACAAACGCGTTACTTCTTCCAGGGTTTTTGCATCAGTTCTTATGAATAATTGAAAACCTGTTCCCGTAATAGCATCGTTTGGTTTAAGCATTGGCTTAATTACAGGAATTATTTCGTCAGCTGGGCGATTTTTTAAATCAATTATTTGCAGAGGGTCATTTTGATCAGCTGTTGCAGATGTCGTTAACAACAACATAATTGTTAACAATGTAGAAGATAAAATTTTAGATAAAGTATGAGTTAAATGCATAATCTTCTAATTCCAGTATCTTGTGTACAGAGTTCCCAAATAGAAGTGAATTTTTCCATTAGCTCTTTAGACTTCTCGGTATCGTTAAAGTTTACCTCGGCATCATACAAATCTGCCTTTAAGTTATGAATATAGCCCTTTGAGTCTGCAACTAAGAATGCTTGATTGAACTGTGAAAAATCATCGCAAATTGTTCGAATTTCTATTTTTGATGAAACACGTTGTGTTAAGTGTAAAGCGCGGTGGTTATTTTTGATAAGAGAAGATGTATCGTGAACGAGAATTCTTAAGCTTGCATTTTTACTGCGTCGCACAAATTCAGTAGCACTTTGTATAAAGTCTTCTTTATTGAAAACGGTTGGGTCAAGATGCCGACTTATAATGGCAATATTATCGTTAGCAGAGGCTAAAAGTTTAACAATGGCATCATGGTTCAATTGACGACTATCTATTGGAATGGCTTCTGCAGTCACGCCAAGCAAGAAATTTTTAAAAAAATTATCTTTAGATACCCCCATAAAAATACGCCTTAATTCTTGTATGTAAAATTCATCCGTCGACTTCCTAAGTATAAACCAGTTGATTAAGAATCATACTGTGAATCATAGATTCGAGTACCTATGGAACTATTAACGCATGTATTTATCAAAACTCAGCCTAGTAGAATGAATTAAGGTAACTCGGAATTTGCTGATAAATCGCGTATAGTGGCGCGGAATTCGTGCTTGAAATATTAAAATTCCTCAGTAAAATTTTCCCGCCGAGTTAGTTAGGAAGTGTGTTTACCTCCTAAATTATACTGTTGTAAGCATGATAAAGATTAATAACCTAAGCAAGAAATTCGGACATCTTACCGCCGTAGAGAACATATCTTTCCAGGTTGAGCCTGGCGAAGTCCTTGGATTCTTGGGGCCAAATGGCGCAGGTAAGTCCACCACAATGAAAATGATCACCGGCTTTCTGACGCCAACAGGTGGTGAGATTGAAGTGAGTGGATTCAATGTCGCAAAAGACCCAATTGAAGTAAAAAAACGTATCGGTTATTTACCAGAGGGTGCGCCCAGTTATGGTGAGATGACGCCTGCGCAGTATCTAGAATTTATCGCACAGGTGCGCCAGTTGTCAGGCCAGAAAAAAACTGATCGTAATAAGGTAGTCATTCAGCAATTACATTTGGATAAAGTACTTAATCAATCAATTGATACCTTATCAAAGGGATTTAAAAGAAGAGTGGGTTTGGCGCAAGCGATTTTACACGACCCTGAAGTACTCATTTTAGATGAGCCCACTGATGGTTTGGATCCAAATCAAAAGTTTGAAGTGCGCGAGCTGATTAAGAACATCGCGCCTGATAAAGTCATAATTATTTCGACACATATTCTCTCAGAAGTGGATGCGATCTGTTCACGCGCCATAATAATTGCCGATGGAAAAATTCTTGCAGATGACACCCCTGAAGGGCTGCGTAGCAAATCTAGCAGTGACAAAATGGATGACATCTTTCGTGAAATTACAAGCGGTGCTATTTCATAATCATTTTAATTGCTGATTCAATAACTATATGTCATGAGAAATATTACAACCATATTCAAACGTGAGCTTAGCAGTTATTTTGCAACTCCTGTGGCCTATGTGTTTATTGTTATATTTCTTATAATGAGTGGTGCGATGACATTCTACTTGGGCGGCTTATACGAGCGTGGTCAAGCAGATTTGAATCCATTCTTCCAATATCACCCATGGCTTTATCTCTTTCTTGTGCCTGCAATTGCGATGCGGTTATGGGCTGAGGAGCGTAAAAGCGGCAGCATTGAATTACTTATGACATTACCGATCACGGTTGGTCAATCGGTAATAGGGAAATTTTTGGCAGCTTGGATCTTTATTGGAATTGCATTAGTGCTGACGTTTCCGATCTGGATCACGATTAATTATTTAGGTAATCCTGATAATGGCGTTATTCTTGCTGCTTATTTGGGTAGCTTTTTAATGGCTGGAGGTTTTCTAGCGATTGGTTCATGTATATCCGCGCTTACAAAAAATCAGGTGATTGCATTTATTATCACAGTTGTAATTTGTTTTCTGTTTTTATTGGCAGGATCACCTCTAGTGTTAAATTTCTTTAAGGCATGGATCCCACAAAATATCGTTGATGCGATTTCATCGCTAAGTTTTCTAACGCATTATGCATCGCTGGCAAAAGGTGTCATTGATTTACGCGATATTATTTATTTCGTATCTCTAATCGGCTTTTGGCTTTATGCCAATACCATTATTGTTGAAATGAAAAAAGCAGATTAAAAATATGGCAAGCAGTAAAACAAAATCTTTCACGCTTATTGGCTTAATTGCGCTAATTGTATTGTTTTTAGTTGTAAACATGGTAAGCAGCGTTTTGTTTACCAATTCACGAATTGATCTCACTGAAAATGAGCTTTACACACTAACAGATGGTACACGCAACATCATAAGCAAGATCGAAGAGCCAGTTACGGTATATTTGTTTTACTCGGATAAAGCTAGTGAAGATGTTCCACAATTAAGAACCTATGCAACACGAGTAAAAGAGTTGCTCAAAGAATATGAGCAATTATCAAATGGCAATATCATTCTTAATATAGTAGATCCATTACCGTTTTCTGAAGAAGAAGATCAGGCAGGCGCATTTGGGTTACAAGCTATTCCAGTCGGAGCAACAGGTGAAAATGTTTACTTTGGATTGGCTGCAAGTAACTCGGTGGGCGATACTGAGGTACTGCCTTTCTTTCAGCCACAACGTGAGCAGTTCCTTGAGTATGATGTAAGTAAACTACTGTCAACATTATCAAATCCCAAGAAGACGGTCATAGGTGTGCTTACTCAACTTCCTATGTTTGGTGGTTTTGACATTGAAACAACTCAAATGACAAAAGCCTGGGCAATTATTACTCAAATGCGCCAATTATTTGAAGTTAAGCAGCTAGATATTACTACCGACCTTATTGATGAAGATGTAGATATATTAATGGTGGTGCACCCAAAAAATATAGCTGTTCCTACTCAATATGCAATCGATCAATTTGTTATGCGTGGTGGCCGAGCGATGTTTTTCGTAGACCCGCATTCTGAAGTCGATACTCCAGTGCGACAACAAAACTCACCATTAGAAGTTGAGGGTAGTCGAACTTCTAGTTTAAAAAAGCTATTTGATGCGTGGGGGATTGAGTTTGATACCACAAAAGTTGTACTCGATCGAAAATATGCGCTAACTGTTGGTGGCGCACATTCTGGCGAGGCTAGGCATTATGGGCTACTTGCTGTTACAAATCAGAATATCGATGCTGAAGATGTTATTTCATCCGAGCTTGAAGTCATTAGTTTAGGTGTAGCGGGTTATATCAACAAAAAAGAGGGTACAACACTTGAGCTTACACCTATAGTTACATCAAGTGATGATGCTTCATTGATAGATGCAACGCGGTTTCGCTTTCTTCCAGATCTAAGTCAATTAAGCGAAGGGTTCGAGCCTTCTAGCGAACCATATACCATGATCGCACGAGCAAAAGGAAAGTTACAGAGTGCATTTAAGAATGGCCGTCCTATTATGTCTGAAGCTAAAGTTATTGATGAATCTAAATATGGCGAACACTTAGTCGCAACAAAAGAGGATGCAAATTTATTCATTGTTGCTGACACCGATATGCTAAGTGATCGCATGTGGGTGCAGGTGCAAGAATTTTTTGGCCAACAAATTTTTAATGCTTGGGCAAATAACGGCGATTTAGTCATTAATACTGCTGATAACTTAACGGGAAGCAGTGATCTTATTGGAATTCGTGGTAGAGAGACTTCAACCCGTCCTTTTAATCGTGTAAACGATCTACGTTTAGAAGCCGATCAACAATTTCGTTCTACAGAACAAAAATTACAAGCAAAACTTGCTGAGACTGAACAAAAGCTGGTTGCATTACAAAAAGCACGTGACGACAGCGATGAGTTAATGCTTTCTCCTGAGCAAGAAGCTGAGATCAAGCGCTTTCAACAAGAAAAATTTAATGTCCGTAAAGAGCTTAGGCAAGTGCGACATAAGCTTGATCAGGACATTGAAAAACTTGGTACGAAGTTAAAGTTCGTCAATATTGGTTTGGTGCCTATTATAATTTCAATATTCGCGCTGATTTTATCGTATGCAAGATCAAGAAAAAGAAAACATGCATTAGGTGTTTAATAATATTTAAAAATTAAATCATAAACT
>JBCCEI010000018.1:0-23960 GCA_039030355.1 Pseudomonadota bacterium
AACCTGCTCAAATACAGAATCGTTTTTTAATTGTAAAAATTCGGATTCAGTAACGGAGTAAAACGTGACTTGATCACCGGGTTGGAATCTACATGGCGATTGCGAATTCGGATTAAAGATTTCCCAAGGTGTTTGACCAATAATTTGCCATCCTCCAGGTGCATCACTGGGATAAATACCGGTTTGCATACCGGCGAGCCCGACTGACCCTGCAGGCACTTTTATTCTTGGCGTTTCTTTGCGCTTACACTCTAACTTGTCATCAATCTTCCCCATATACGCAAAGCCGGGTAAGAAACCGATCATGTAAACATGGTACGTTTGCGCGGTGTGTAACGTTACAATCTCTTCACCCGTCAGCCCAGTTTGTTGACTGAGTTCATTCATATCCGGAGCGAATTCTCTTTCATAACAAACCGGTACTTGTATCGATTTACTTTGATTTTTTAATGTTTGATCAACATCAAGTGCTTTGATTGCTGAACATAAATCTTGATAATTAATAGTATCGAGTTGGTAACCAATCGTTAACGAACAGTATGCAGCACTACAATAGGTTACTCCGGGTAATTGCGCAGCAGTGATGGCTTGATGCCATTGAATTACTTGCTTGTTAACTTCTGGGTCAATCCTTTGCTCAAAATTAATCAGTAAAGCAGTATCACCAAATGGTTGAAAAGACATCATTAGCGAAATGCCTTTTTTAATATTTTCCTTTCTTGTAATGCTTGGTCAATGGCTTGCAAAATTATTACGGCTTGAGCGTTGTCTCCATGCACACATATGCTATGTGCATTCACCGCGATATTTGTGCCTTGGTCGGAATGAACTTGTTGATCGAGCACCAATGATATTACTTGGTCCGCTGCTTCTTTAGGTTCTTCAATTACCGAACCGGGTTGGGTTCTGGATAATAATCTTCCCTTAGAGTTGTACTTTCGATCTGCAAAAGCCTCTGCAAAAAAAGGAACACCTTGATTTTGAGCAACGGTTTCCATTTCACTTCCCGCCATTCCCAACAGTGCTAATTCGTTTTCCATTTCTTTCATCGCCTCAACAATTACACTGGCTTCTTCTTTATCATCAGCTGCGGTGTTGTATAAGGCCCCGTGTGGTTTGACGTATGAAACTTTACCGCCCAGACTTTCAGTTATGTTGGTTAATGTATTAACTTGGAATTTCAGTATGGCTTTTAATTCTTCTGCATCCAGCTTCATTTTTCGCCTGCCGAACCCGGCTTTATCAGGATAGGATGGGTGTGCTCCAATCTGAACATTGTATTTCAGGGCATTTTTAATGGTGTTTTCCATATGCGTGGGATCACCACCGTGAAAACCGCATGCAATATTACATGAGGTAATAAAAGGAAAGACTTTTTCGTCTTGCCCTACGATATGCTGGCCAACACTTTCGCCTAGATCACAGTTAATATCGATTTGAAATTTGCCCATATGAATATTAAAAAATACCATGAATCTGAAGTCTAGCTGCAATTCCTGGCGCAGTATTGCCGATACTTTCTTCATAGTCTTTATCAAACAAGTTATCCACTGCGAGGATTGCATCTAAATTTGTAAAAACACTCCATGTAGCGGATACATCTACGCGAGTGTAATCATCCAGCTTTTGTTCACCTGTAGGAATTGTGCTATCCAATACATCGTCTACATAAATGGCTTGCAAGTTATAGCTTAAATTTTCTTTTGCTTGCCAATTTAAGGAAAAACTGCCTCTCCACTCGGGACGATTGAGCAACTCGTCTTGGCTGTCTTTGATATTTGTATCGACATAGTTGATATACGTATTGCTGGTAATATTTTTAATAGGATTAAATGATATTGCGAGCTCTAAACCTTTTGCAGTGACGTTGTTTCTGTTTACCAAACTTGGCGGTGGGCCGGCATCAAAGTCGACGATGTCTTCAAACTTTTGAGTGAATAAGGTTAGATTGACTTGCCCTTTTTCATTGAAAATATTGGTAATCACACCCGCTTCTAATGTTTCACTGGTTTCAGGTTTAATATTTGGATTACCAACAATGGGGTTGCCTAACGCAAAAAAGCTTGGCAGCTTAAAGCCTTTGCCCCAACTAAGACGAAAATTGGTTTCTGTATTAGGTAAGTTGTAGTTCACCCCTACATTTGGGCTTAAGCGATTACTAAAATCTTCTGGGTTGTCTAGTCTGATCCCTGATTGAAAAGTTAACGGCCCGATAAACGCCTCTAGCTCTGAAAAAACAGACTGCGTAGTGCGCTTTAAATCAAAATCTGTTGGCACTAAGCCGCCGCCAAAATCTAAAAAGCCTTTGGTTTCACCATCTTCTATTTCAACATCGACTCCAACTACGCTCATGACATGTTGCCATGGCTGAAACGTTCCACTGGCTGTAAACGCATACCTTGTAAATTCGCTGTCACTCCTATTAACAGGAATCCCAAATGGATCGCGTATACCTGGTGCCACTCCCGGCGAATCTGTATCTTCTTCATGGTGAAATACAGCACTTTTAAATGAAAGCGCTGCACGCTCATTTAAATGGTGCCTTAGTTCGATATTCGCTAACGATTCAAACACATCTCGTTTTTCTACATCTTGTAGTACTGCAAAGCTTGTACCGCCACTATCTTCTGGAAACGCACGCGCGCTGCTATCGTAATAACGAGCATGCCAATGAATGGAGGTTGCATCACTATGTTGCCATGCTCCCTTCATGTCACCACTTCGGCTAACTAACTCTGTGTTGCTCACTTGTTCGCCTGAATCATTGTACGAACCTGTAATGCTGAAATCGAAGTGATCAAACTGCTGTGCATACGTTGAAGAGACTGCATTCAGCCCATTTTCACCTTTGACAAGATTGGCGCTTGCATGCGTTTTTGCAGTTGGCTCTCTCGTGATGATGTTAATCACACCTGAAAGTGCATCTGATCCATAGGTAGATGATAGCGGCCCACGCACAACTTCGATTCTTTCGATTGTCACGGCATCGAGACTAGAAAAATCAAATGAACCGCCACGACTATTAGTTGGATCATTCACTTTCGTGCCGTTTATGAGCACCAATGTGAAATTAGGATCGGCTCCTCGTAAGAATATTGAGCTTAAACTTCCCGGCCCTGCAGACTGCTCCACATGTAAACCATAATTTGTTAATAATTCTGCGACATTACGCGCAGCATGTTTTTCAATATCACGACGATTAATTACAGTTACATTTGCAGGCGTATTATCAAGTTTTGGAGAAAGCCGATAAGCTTGTACTACGATTTCATCTAATTCTTCAGCCTGTACTGAAATGGTGAAATTGCAGACTAGCCAAACTAACAAGCCATAAATGCATTTGAGTTTGTATTTGATGAGTATCTTCTATACCTTTTTTCAACTATGCACGAATTCGATTCATTTTAATCTTGTAATATTCTAAGAATTCATTCTGAATAACTTTTCATTATTGATATTTATTTTTCCGCTTCATTTTTTAATTCTTGTTTACCTATTTCATCCGAAAGACTGGTATTCTCTTGTGTAATCATAAAAAGACCGAAAATGATCAGTAGACCAATAATAAAAAATAGCATCCCTTTCATGATTGACTCCAGAATGAGCTGATTGATATAGGGAATCTTAAACACCACCACTTTCAAGTCAACATTGGTGTCTATAAAATAACGCAAACCTATTCATTTAATTCATTACCATTTCTTCATGCTTATTCACTTTGACAATTCCTATGCTGACAACCTGAATGGGTTTTATACATCGTGCAAAAGTGAATTTTACCCTGCTGCTTCGCTAATCAAGTTTAATCATACCCTCGCCATGCAACTTGGTTTCAAATTTGATGGCTTGGATGAAAACGGGTTGGCTAACATTTTTTCTGGCAATCAGATGCTTGAGGGTTCCACACCCATTGCACAAGTGTATGCCGGGCATCAGTTTGGTCATTTTTCTCAGCAACTGGGTGATGGCCGCGCATTGTTGCTTGGTGAAGTCGTTAATGAACAAGGCAAGCGTTTTGATATTCAACTTAAAGGCTCAGGACGCACACCTTATTCACGTAGCGGAGATGGTAAATCTGCACTTGGACCTGTTTTACGTGAATATATTATGTGTGAATCCATGCATGCATTAGGCATCCCGACCACACGTGCACTTGCTGCAGTCACAACCGGTGAAAAAGTCGTGCGTAATGAACCTTTACCGGGCGGTGTGTTCACCCGCGTGGCTTCAAGCCATATTCGTGTGGGCACTTTTCAGTTTTTTGCAGCACAACAAGAAACTGACAAGGTAAAAAAGTTAGCCGACTATTCCATTGCAAGACATTACCCGCATTTACAAGATGTCGATGACCCTTATCTTGCATTTTTTACGGAAGTTTGTGAGGCCCAGGCATCATTGGTTGCACAATGGATGTTAGTTGGATTCATTCATGGTGTGATGAATACTGATAACATGACGATTTCGGGTGAGACAATTGATTACGGCCCATGTGCCTTCATGGATTATTACGCACCCGATACTGTTTTTAGTTCTATCGATAAGCACGGCCGTTATGCTTATCGCAATCAGCCTTCTATAGCGCAATGGAACTTGGCACGTTTAGGTGAAGCCATGCTGTCTTTATTTGGTGAAGATACCGAAGTAACGATTCCACTTGTGACTAAAATATTGGAGCAATTTCCGGAACAGTATACGCAGCATTGGTTAGTTGGTATGCGTAAAAAGTTAGGCCTTCAATCCGAAGAGGAGAATGACCTGAATTTGATTAATGACTTGCTCGCAGTGATGCACCAAAATAACGTTGATTACACCCTATTATTTAGGCAGCTTGCAGATGTATTGCATCAAGATGATGTGGTCTATTCTTTATTTGAAGACGCTTCTGCTGTTCAAGAATGGGTTAAAAAATGGTTAGGTCGTATTGCACGAGATAGCAACGACGTAGAACAAAGTTTTACGCAAATGAATCAAGTCAATCCAATCTATATTCCTCGCAATCATTTGGTAGAAGAAGCTATTGATGCGGGTGTGTATTCTGAAGATTTTTCAAAGTTTGAAGCTTTGCTAGAAGTCACGAGCAAACCTTTCGACCTGCAAACAAATAAAGAACGGTACACCTCTCCTGCCGATACTGACTTTAACAAGTCATACAAAACGTTTTGTGGTACCTAAGTAGATTCTAGTAACTATTGTACTAACGAAAATAAAAAAACCCTGCCACGTTGACAGGGTTTCTTCGAAATCGTATTGATTTAAGAATCAAATACTAAATGACTTGTGTTTATTTTTTCACATCTGCCATAGATTTTTTGTATTCTTCTGAAAAACGACTCTCTTCTGCGATCAAACGTTTATCTGATACTGAGGAGGCTTGTACTTGTGTATTTTCAGTAGATTCTTTATTCAATACACTTGCACTCTTATTTTTTTTCATGCTTTCACATGCTATGGCATGTGATGAGAATATGATCAATAAAAGTGTGATTCCGGTTAGATACCTCATGATCACCTCCTTAGTAGTTAATATTGCTCTTAAGTATATAGATGTTATTCATCGAACCAAACCTATTTATTGAACAAATTATGTGTCATTTTGTCGCACTGACCTGTACATGATAGAAATATATGGGCCGCACTCTAAACTAGGCGTACTATTCGTGTTTCACATGGTAAGTTTGTTGAGGTGAAAAGATGACTGACGATATTGATAAGACTGCAAAGGATTTCCAACAAAAAGTAACAGGATTAACAAGACGAGAGTTACTATGTATGGCAGCTGGCGCAACGGCGAGCGCTACTCTGGCAAGTGGAGTTGTTATAGCGAGCGAACATGCTGGAGAACACGCTGGGCATGCTGCACATTCAATGAATAAAAACCAAACTGTAATTGATTCGGCTTTGGATTGTGTTAAGACAGGCCAGTTATGCCTTGATCATTGCATGGAATTGTTTAAACAAGGTGACACTTCGGTTGCAGATTGTGCAGATAGCGTGAACGAACTATTAGCTATGTGTACCGCTCTATCTCAAATGGCCGCATATCAGTCCAGCCATTTAAGATCTTTTGTTAAAGTTTGCATAGAAGTCTGTAGAGATTGTGAAGATGAATGCCGTAAGCATGAAGAACATGCACAATGCAAAGATTGCGCAGAATCTTGCGCAAACTGCATAAAAGAGCTTGAGAATGTAATTGCTTAAAGCGCTAGTCTTCTAATATATAGACATCGTTACATATTTGATCATTTTTTAATGAGCAGACGCACACCAAATTTACGTGTGTTTGCTAACCGTTTTGCATAATCCATTGTTTGTGTATGAACTTCAAGCACATCATCATCTGGTTCGACGATAAACTCTTGATCTAGTTTTTAACAAGGACTATGGATAATTTCTGTGTCGATACGATCCACCGCTTTGACGTCGCCCATTTTTACTCCAATAGCATTTTTATTTAATTTATAGTGCCTGCAGATCTTGCAACATAGTCGGAATAAGTTCTGCAACTGTAGGATGCACATGCACAGCATTTTTTATGATGTGATAGGTTTGTTTTGCATACATGGTGTCGATGAATAAATGAATTATTTCATCGCCCCCTATACCTAGAATATTCGCACCTAAGATTTCTTCTGTTTCAGCATCGATGAGCACTTTCATAAAACCTTGTGTTTCGCTGCGTTCTTTTGCACGCCCGATACGTGACATCATCATCTTTCCGATCAATGCTTTTTTGCCTGAATCTTTTACTTGTTGTTCAGTTAAACCTACTCGACCTAATGGTGGGTCAATAAATAATCCATAACATAGAATGCGATCACTCACTCTTCTTGATTTTGTACCAAATAGATTATCAGCCACTATTTCATAGTCGTTATATGAGGTGTGTGTGAACGCTCCTTTACCATTGCATTCACCAATGGCCCATATGCCTGGCACATTAGTTTTGAGCTCATCATCCACTTCGATGATGCCATATTGATTTACGTTTACGCCTGCTTTTTCTAAGCCAAGATCATGTGTATTGGCATTGCGCCCTACTGCAAGTAAAACATGACTACCTATGATTTCTCTTTTTTCATTATTACAACTGTCAGTAGCGACAATGCTTGCCCCTTTTTTTGCAAAACTGATGCATTCCGCATTTAGCCGTATATTGACTCCTTCATTTTCTAAAATTTCTTTTACTGCATTTGATACATCTTCATCTTCTCTTGAAATCAGTCGGTCATGCGTTTCAATCACCGTGACTTCACTACCAAAACGCCGATACATCTGTGCAAACTCTAAGCCGATATAACTACCGCCAACAATAATGAGATGCTCGGGCAAGAAGTCGACATCCATGATGTTGGAGTTAGTGAAGTAATCGATTTGATTTAAGCCATGCATATCTGGCACACGTGCTCGTGCGCCTACATTGATAAATATTTTATCGGCTTGTAGTTGTTCGCCATTTACACTGACTACATTTTCGCTTTCAAATTGCCCATGGCCTTCATAAACATCTAATCCCTCCATGTTTGTCATCCAACCTGTAACACCTTGATTGGATTGCTGCACAACCCCGTCTTTACGGGCTTTGACTTTTTTCATGTCCATATTGATGTCACCCGAAATTTCAACACCAAATTCTTTTCCGCGCCTTGCCATATAGGCTACCCGCGCACTAGCGACTAATGTTTTTGTTGGAATACATCCGGTGTTCACACAGGTGCCACCGAATAACTTGCGTTCAATAATTGCGGTTTTATGATTTTCAGAAACAAGTTTTGCAGCAAGCGAGGGGCCTGCCTGACCTGCACCAATGACAATTGCATCATACTTCTTACTCATATTCGTATTATTCTTGTATAGCTAGTAGACGCTTATCATACTCTTTTAAAAAATTATATTGAGTCTTTGAATATATGCTATAGCGATCTTCGCTAAATAAATTGATTTAATTCAAATTAGTATTCATTAATTACACGCATTGTTTTCCAAGGCCCATACTTAAAACGCCAATAAAATACAGTACAATAGATCATTACATTGATGGTAATAATCCACCAAAGCACATACAACTTTGCGTCAAAGAAGCGGATATATATGTAGCATGGCAATACAAATAATACGATTGAAATTAAAAAGCTCATTTTCATAATAAAACGAGTATCTCCAGCACCTTCTAGCGCGCCTAAAAAAACTAAAAAGATAGCATCAAATAGACAAAAGAATGCTACAAAACGCAATAACACTACAATAAAATCGATACTGTCGGAAATGTTTTCTAATCCACCGTGCAGCGTAAAAGGGTAAATAAACACATGTGGCATCGATATGTAAAACACAGCCAATACACCAAAAAATGCTAATGCCAAATGTATAGCAGACCACGCAGCTTTTTCTGCAAGTTCAGGCTTATTCTCTCCTAATCTTTGACCAACAATCACTGCAACACCTATCATCATGCCAACCATAGGCAAGAATGCTAGCGCCTCAATATTAAATGCAATGTTTGTAGCAACTTGCTCACTAGTACCAACCGTACCCACAAACATTAGAAATGCAGTAAATGCTGTCATATCCAAGAATAGCCTCAAACCATTAGGGAAGCCAAAATAAACCAATCGATTGAATAAGCCTCGATTAAATCTCCAAGATGAAAGCATTGCAAAACGCTCACGATATTTTTTTTGAAAGATAAGTAATAGAAAAACAATTGATCCTGTGATCACAGCTATGTTGCTCGCAGTCGCTGCGCCTCGAATACCCATTTCTGGAAATCCATAATGACCAAATATGAATAAGTAATCGAAAACAATATTCGTTGCAGTAATCAGTACACTTACCCACATGACGATCATCGTTTTTCCTAAGCCAGAGAAAAAACTGGATAACGCATTATTCATTACCATGAACATAGCGGAATACATTAAAATTTTGAAATAGAGGGTTTCTTGATGCTGTACTTCAAGCGCATGACCAATCATCGAAAAGAATGGTTTCGCCAAGAAATATGCAGGGATAATCAGCAATAGTGAAAGAAAACTGAAATAAACCCCCTGCCAAACAATTGCACCGATTTTAGTTTCTTCTTCCGCACCATAGTATTGCGCGACAAAAGTATTTACATACGCGGCAGTACCTATAAATATACAAAGCATGGAGAAACTGGTCATACCAGCCGGCAGCGCTGCAGCGATAGCATCAGCCGAATACCAAGACAAAAACATACGATCGACAAACAACAAGAGACTCCATGCACCCGTACTTAAGATCAAAGGCACTGCGATCGTTAGCACTTCTTTGTAGCCGCTTTCCGCTGACCATCGATATCGAATGTAATTGAGCATAGGTCAATCTATCAGAGTTTGATTTTTTAATTTAAATTTTTATTAGGTTACGGACATAAAAAAGCCCCGCTTACCGGGGCTTTTTTAGTTATTTTACGAGTATCTGACTAGATATTAGCGGCGACAATAACTTCCACGTTTTCTATAGGAATAATAACGATCACGGTGATGATTCCGATAACCATGATGGTCATATTTACGATAGTAATGTTTGTCATAATGATGCTTCTTATAATGGTGTTTCTTATGCTTATATTTATGATGTTTGTGTTTATCATAATGGCGCCCATAATGACGATTTCGATAGCCCCGGTCGTAATCATCATAAGCAATTAATATTCCTCTGTGTCCATCGTAATACCCAAGTTTTCCAAATATTGACTCGGCGTGCGTCGGCAAAGCTATGCTCGCCAGCAGCATCCCAATTGGGGCTAAAATAAACGGTTTCTTTATATTCATTACACTCCATCCTTTTTTGGCTATCGATACCCTATATAACGCTTGCAGAGTAATCAGGTTGACACCTTTAAGCATAAATATTGATTAATATTTGCCTCCAAATGTACTAATATTCATGTAGTTATCAGCAATTAACCACTCATTCCCTGCAAAATATAGAAATTAATGTCTAAGGAAAGCACGACCTAATGGCAACCATTGATACCCCTTCAAAAAATAAACAAGAGGCAGATACGCTTGAGCTCGAAATGGATCTCGAGATTCCTGTATTGGGCGCTCCAGGTGAACGAGAAAATAATGAACTTGAATCTTTACGTTCTGCCTATGAAGCGGCCACTGTAATACGCGATGAATTACAAAAGAAATTAAAAATTGCTGTTGAGTTCTCTAACGAACAAGCAAAAGTCATCGAAGAATTTAAGATTATCCCTTCTGAACTTGATGAACTAAAAGTTTTACTTGGCAAAGCCACAGAAAAAAATAACATGCTCAGTACTAGCTTATTAGATCGTGACAATGAAGTTGAGGCACTTAATGAAGAAATTACGTTCTTACGTGAAAATATTTCAGACTTACGCTCATTAAAAACACAACTTGAACAAGCAGATAAAGATAACAAAGTAATTAGCGACCAACTCAAGACAAGTAAACGAGAAAAACAAACTCTCAATAAAGAAATAGATCGTTTACGCAAAAAGGTTATCGATGCGCAGGAATTAAGGGAGCAACTCAAACAATCTGATAATGATAATCAAATTTTGACAAAAGAGCTGAACGACCAACGTATACATCTAACCAGTCGCATTGAAGAATTAGATAGTCAGATATTATCTTTTTCTACTAAGCAAAAAAATATTGAAAAGCATGAAACTGAAATGCAAGCCTTGCAAGAAGAGCTTGATGATATGGATAACAAAATCTACCAACTTCAAGGTGAGATAGAACAACGTGCACATAAAGAAGCAAAAGTGAATGAACAGATTGCAGCATATAAAAATACGATTAAAGAATATAAATCAAAAATAGCTTCGCATGAGTCATTACTCGGTGAAATGAAATCATTACGTGCCAAGCTTAACCTTAGTAACGAAGAAAATAATAAGCTCGAAAAAACTTTAGAGACAGAACGTGACCGTATACGTTTACTTGAAGTCGACATGAGTGATGCACGCATGGTTGTGCAAAGCTTACAAAGCAAAGTAGAAAATGCGAACGATAAAATTCCAATGCTAGAGAACAATCTCAAATCTCGCGATGAAAAAATATCCGCACTAAGTCAGGAAATATCTACACGTAGAAAGCATATTGAGACATTAGAGACTGCTATAAATCTGCGTGACAGCAAAATCACTTCACTGGAAAATGTTGTACAACAAGCAAAACAACAAGTATCACCTTTGCGTCAAGAACTTTCCACACAAGAAACACGAATTCGCGAACTTGAGGTTCTTTTTCAGGAAACAAAAAAAATAGTTCCGATTGATGGAAAAGAATAACATTAGCTGACTGAATTCAACTAATTGATTCAAGAAGAGACTGATCTTTTCTTAGTAAGCCTGCCAAAAGTTCAGTTCCAGCATATTCTAGACTTTTATCATTTCCCACCTGAAGTTCTAGTGATCGCTGTAGCGAGCGTGCCAAAGCATTCGCACCTAATCTTTGATAATAAGACAAGCTCTGGATAAAAAACGGCAGTTTCTCAACCAGGGGAGTTTCATCTTGCATTGACTCCAAAAAAGCTTGCTCTTGTTCTCTTATTTCATTGAGTAACTCAGGGTCTTTATGCCAATCTTCAGCAAGCTGCATACTCCAACTCATATCACGATTCAGAATACAGCTTGCAAAAAAAGCACCCGGGTCATAGCTCTTCCATGCGTGTGGTTCAATTAAACTAAGCTTCCACTCACCTGACTTAAAATATAGATAATAGTTTTTTGACAATGTGGGTTTAAATGAATACTTTGCACCCAGCACTAAAATAGACGTGAAATATTCAGCCAACCACTGATGACCATCTTTTGCTTGCACACAAGATGGTGCATAAAAACGCAAGTCTTCAACAACACCTGCAATACCCTTACCTTGTGGGTTGGCAACTTTTTGAACTTGCTTTTTCATTATCCTTAATACTACAAAAATAATGTTATAAAACTATAGCTTCTGTCTACTTATTAGCTCTTGCAAACAATTTTGTATCATCTTTGTGCTGTACTCTCCACGCTCATACAATGAGTTACATACATTGGCTGCATAAATGGAATGCGATGACTCTTGTAAAAATAAATCCAGTGCTTCTCCACTTCCATTCACAATATCTTTTATTACCAATGGACTAAGCATACCTGCCGTTTCTAGTACTGGGCCTAGCGCAATATTATGTAAAGCCGTTAACAATTTAGGACCAATGAATTGAGGCGACATTGCTCCTGTGTTTTTTAATAGCAATCTTTCGGCCGTATCAGCATAGAAATCTAAAAACATATTTCCCTTGCGATACATCATGAAGGCATTATGTACTTTTGTATGTGCAGATAACTTTTCTGAGTTTTTTGCATGCTTTTGTACCCAAACTTCGCGTCCCAATGCATATGACTCATCAGGAAGTTTAAATTTTGTTGGGTTAAAAATTATAAAATCTGCATCGCACCAAATAACTGTTTCATAACCATCATCTAAATACCATTGCAACACTTTTAGACGAGCTAAATCAGTCGCTATTGTCTTTTGTTTTTTAGTTTTTTCTAAAAGCTTTGATGGTACAAACTCAAATAGTGCGTCATCGATAAACTTATACTCATAGCCAAATTGTTGTGACCATAACTTCACAGAATCTGTACATGTCTGAATCCAATCGGCAGGTGATGGCAACGAGTGTGACTGAATAACTAAAGTTGTAGACATTATTGGAGTTATCTACAGCTTTATAACCACTTTTGTGCCTGGGGAGTTATCCACTAGTTGGATTGATGCTTTATGTAATTTAAGGACAGCACTTACCAGGCTTAATCCTAATCCTGAACCTTCAATATGCTGTTGCCTGTGGTCACGATAAAATCGATCAAATGCTTTTTGCATAGAATCTTTTGGTATTCCTGGGCCATTATCAGAGATTATGATTGATCTTATGTCTTCACTATCTTGCATTGTTATAAATATCTCACCATGCTCTTGAGTGAACTTAATTGCATTATCAATTAAATTAGCAATCACCTGAAAGAATAAGTCCCTATCCCCTTTGTAATCGATTTTTTTGGTTTGTATTGAAATTTTTTGCTGCTTTGCTTCTGCAAGAGGCAAGTAGAAATCAACAGCATCAAGTACTACTTTTTCTAAATCAAAATTTTCAAATTTCAAGCTTTGCCGGCCTGCTTCTAAACTTGATAGGCTAAGAAGTGAATTAAATGTTTTTAGCAAGCCATCAACATCTTTAACCAGCGCCTCTCTATTGTCCAAACTATTTTCTGATTCATCGCTTGCCTTTATTGATGTATGTTCTAGCTTGTTACGTAATTTTGCTAATGGTGTACGCAAGTCATGCGCTATAGTGTCTGTTATATGTTGGACACCTTGCATTAGCGTTTCTATTTTTCCCAACATTTCATTTAACACATCGCCAAGATAGCTTAGATCATCCCAGCGTGAATCAATTTCAATACGCTTGGTTAAATCACCTGTAGTAATGATCTCTTGTGCCGTTTCTGCTATACGATTTATGCGAGTAACTACAAAAACACTAATTAAGTAGCCAAGAATTGCAATTGCCATTAAGGAAATAATACTGAGCACACCCAAAATAATCAGCAAAGAATTAACTTCTTGTTGTCGAGACTGTTGAATAAATAGAATAATAAAGATGATCAAGGAAAAAACTGCGACCGTAAGTAAAATTGCAAATAAGGTTGCAACCTTGAAACTTGAACTTTGCTTATAGCCTCTTTTTTTAAAGCTGTCAGACGTCATCTATGATGTAACCCGAGCCACGAACTGTTTTAATAATTTCATTTTCAGCATCTTGCCCAATTTTCTGGCGTAGACGACTGATATGCACATCGATAACATTTGTTTGAGGATCAAAATGATAGTCCCAAACATATTCTAATAACATCGTGCGGGTTACGATTTGACCTTTGTGTCGAAGCAAATACTCCAACAATCTAAATTCTGTTGCTTGCAATTCAATTTCGTTTCCAGAGCTTTTCACCTTACGAGTAAGCAAATTCAATTCAATCTCATGAGCACTTAGCACAGTTTCTACATCTGCTGACTTTCTATTTCTTCTGTGTAAAGCCTCAATTCTTGCAAGTAACTCTGAGAATGCGAAAGGTTTAACTAGATAATCGTCCCCACCTGCACGCAATCCTTTGACCCGATCATCAACTTCTCCTAATGCACTGAATATTAGAATTGGTGTGATATTTCCTGTTCCACGTAAAGTCTTTATGATTGTCAAGCCATCAACACCAGGTAGCATTCGATCTACAAGTATCACATCGTAATTTTCTGTGGTGCTCAAAAAAACACCATCGTTGCCATTCTCTGCAATATCGACAACATGACCGACCTCACTTAGACCCTTGCTGATGTATTCAAGCAGCTCCTGGTCATCTTCTATACATAGGATACGCATGGTATTTAGCATCATACTGAGAATGCATCATTTGCCAATCATAAATAGATTACAAAATTTTAATGATTCCTTAAGCTCTATTTTAGGCAAGCTGATGGATACTTTGAGCATGAAGAATCATCTTAATACATGGAGATTAAGCATAAATTTTTATACATTTTTGCTCATTCTAATGTGCATATTCATTTTCTCTCCTAGCTGGGCTGCAAAAAATGAGGTGCTTAGCCCGCTTCCCTCTATAGTCAAAGAAAACTGGAACGACTTTGAGCTAGTTGGCCAAACTACATTACGAAGGTTTGGTTTTCATGTTTACGATTCATCTTTTTGGATGGTTGATAAACAAAACTCAATTGAGCAGCTAGATTCAGCTACTTGCGCTTTGAGCATTACATATGCACGCAAAATACGCACAGAACAATTACTGTCTAGTACAAAAAAAGAATGGCTGCGCCTTGGATTTGCTGATCAGTATCCTTTAGATGCATGGTTGCTCATGCTGTCAAATATATGGACTGACGTAGATAAAGGTGACCAACTAGTGGTTGTTTCTGATGCAAATGGCACAAGTAGTTTTTATAACAAAGACAAACGCTTAGGAGTGATTGATGACCCTCAATTCGGCAACGCATTCTTATCGATATGGCTAAATGAAAATGCACGCTTTCAAAAAAACCGTAGGGAGCTATTAGGTGAATAATTTTAGTATCACACTAAAAAAGTGGTTAAATAATTCTGTTGGTCTTGTCCTAATTTTAATTGTATTTGGCTGTAGCACAACGCCTATTGACTACAAAGATACGCAACCCGAGTTTGACTTAAAAGAGTTTTTTACAGGTGATCTCAAAGGATGGGGCTTAGTTAAAAATTATAATGGTAAAGTAACTCAGCGCTTTACTGTGGACATGACCGGGACATGGGAGGACAACAAAGGAGTTCTCTATGAATTATTCAAATATCAAGATGGTACAACACAAGAAAGAACTTGGTACTTAAACAAACAAGCCAATAATATTAATACTGGCACGGCAAGTGATGTTGTTGGCACTGCCAATGGAACACAGGAAGGTTTTGCTTTCTACTGGACATACGATCTTTTATTCGAGTCTAATGGAAAACAGATACAAGTGAATTTAAATGATTGGCTCTACCAAGTTGATGAAAACGCGTTGATAAGCGAGGCCACAATAAAAAAGTTTGGCATTAATGTTGGCGAGGTAATCGTTTTTATACTGAAACAAGATGTTTAAAAATGAACGATAATAAAATTAATAAATTCATTTCAAATATCAACTCTGTACAACATGACAATGTTAAACAGATCTTAGCTGAAACTTATACAGAAAATATTCTATTCATAGATCCTGTTAAAACTATTTCTGGTTTAGATGGCCTTACTCAATATTTTGAAGATCTTTATTTAAGTGTTATTTCTTGTGAATTTACACTAAAAAGTAGCATGCCGAATGATCAATTGCATTCTCTTGAATGGCTGATGCATCTACAACATAAAAGATTATCAAAAAATAAGACGATAACCTTAGATGGTGCTTCCTTCATAAAATTTGAGAATGAAAAAGTTTGCTACCACCGTGATTACTATGATCTTGGTGCATTGATTTACGAAAATATACCACTATTAGGCTCAGTGCTCACAAGGGTGCGTCATGCTCTCTAATAGTATTTATAAACACTTTGAAAACAAATCCGTTTGGGTGACAGGTGCATCTTCCGGCATTGGCCGTGCAATTGTAATCGCGCTTTCCAATATAAATTGTCATATTTTCATCAGCTCACGCTCAGAAGAAAAATTACAAGAAACTGTTGAAAAGTGTAATAACAAAGAGATTACTATTTTAGCGGGTGACTTAACCTCTAAACAGACTAATCACACAATATTAGAACAAATTAATCAGTCTAATAGTGGGCTGGATATCGCCATTTTAAATGCAGGAAACTGTGAATATGTTGATATCGAAGCGTTTGATAGCGATCTATTTGCTAGACAAATCAATACTAATTTTATGAGCATGGTATATGGCATTGAAGCAAGCTTACCTCTTTTAAAACGATCAAGTTCAGCACAATTAATTGGTATGAGTAGTACAGCAGCCTATTTAGGATTACCTCGCTCGGAGGCCTATGGCGCAAGCAAAGCAGCAATACGAAATATGTTCGCAGCATTACGAGTCAGCCTGAAACCTTTGAACATCAATGCTTCAGTAATTTGTCCTGGATTTGTTGAAACTGAACTTACCGATAAAAATGACTTTGATATGCCAGCAATCATCAGTGCTGAACGTTCTGCTGAATATATACTGGCCGGTATTGCCGCAAATAAACAAGAAATTCATTTCCCAAAACGTTTTAGCTTAACGCTTAAGCTTTTGAGCTCATTGCCTAATCCTATTTTAAGCTGGTTAATTCACAAAGGAGTAAGGCGCTCGTGAAGATTGCCATCATCGGTTCAGGCATTTCAGGACTCACTGCTGCACATTTGCTGCATAAGCAACATGACATCACTGTGTATGAGTCAGGTAATTATATTGGTGGGCATGTAAATACGATTGATCTATATGCAGAAGATCAGCCGATTGCAATTGACACTGGGTTTATCGTTTTTAATGACTGGACTTATCCTAATTTTGAAAATCTAATTAGTCAGCTAGATATTCAAATACAAGATTCAGAAATGAGCTTTTCTGCAACGTGCGAAGAAACTGGTTTCGAATGGTCTGGAAGTGGTTTGCAAAGTTTAATTTTCAATCGTGAAAACTGGAATCAGCTTAAACCATACCAAATTTTTTACGATATTGTACGATTTAAAAAGCTTGCACTAAGATTTTTAAATCAAACAGATGATCTTAGATTAGGTGAATTTCTAACAATCAATAAATTTAGTAGTGCATTTATAAATTACTACATCCTGCCTATGGGAGCGGCAATATGGTCTTCACATGTTGAGCAAATTAGAGATTACCCAGCAAAAAGTTTTCTAGCATTCTTTAACAATCATGGCTTATTAAATTTAAAACAACGCCCACAATGGAAAACAATCGTTGGTGGCTCTAAACAATATGTTGCCAAGCTAGTAGAGCCATTTGCTAATAGAATTCACACTAATTCACCTGTTTATAATATTAAACGTGTAGCTGGTCGCGTTGAGGTATTCGTAAAAGATCGATCGCCTGAATATTTTGACCATGTTTTCTTTGCTTGTCATAGCGATCAAGCACTTAGCTTACTAGAACAAGCGAGTTCAGATGAAAAAAATATTCTAGGCAATATTAAATTTCAAGCAAACACGGCTGTTTTACACACTGATGAAGACATGATGCCAAGTCGAAAAAGTGCTTGGTCATCATGGAACTATTTAGTTCCAAAAAATAATCAAACACAGGTAAATGTGACATATTATATGAATAGATTACAAAACCTCAATTGTAATCAAGATTACTTCGTATCATTAAACCCAAGTCACAATATTTCTGAATCAAAAATACTCAGAACGATTCAATATATGCACCCGGTATTTGACTATCCTGCTATTCATGCGCAAAAAATGTTTGCAGAGGTTAATGGCAAACAAAACATATGGTATTGCGGCGCTTATTGGCGTAATGGCTTCCATGAAGATGGCGCTTGGAGTGCAATGCAATCTGTAGAACAATTTAATAAATTTATTAATGATGAAGAGCTGTATTTACAAAGGGCTAGTTAGTCACCAGCGCTACACACCCCGCGCACATGGATTCACTTATTCATTATTTATGATGTTTGTGGATTTAGATGAACTGCCAACCCTTTTCAATAAAATTTTACTATGGTCGGTAAACAAACCTAACCTAGCCTCGTTCTACCGCAGAGATCATCATGGTGAGAACCCCAATCTAGCTGATTCTATTCGAGCTCTTGTTAAAGATAAAACCGGAGATCGAATTACTGGCCCTATTCGATTACTTACTCACTTTCGGTATTTCGGTTATGTCTTTAATCCCCTTAGTGTCTATTTTTGCTATGACCCTACTGGCGATCAAGTTACTCATGTAGTTGCAGAAGTAATGAATACACCCTGGAAGGAACAGCATTGTTATGTACTTGCCAATGAAAACAAAAATGAAACTGTAACTTCAGTTCATCAAAAGGAATTTCATGTGTCTCCATTTTTAAATATGGATATGGAATATCGATGGAAGATTCAAAAACCTGATGAGCATATGAACATTCAGATTGAAAACTGGGCGGATAGCAATAAAGTATTTGACGCCTCAATATATTTGCATCAAGTTGAATTCAATACACGTAATTTAAGGAATGTTCTATTCAACTTCCCTTTAATGACTCTAAAAATTACTACATTGATTCATTTTGAAGCATTAAAACTATGGATCAAAGGAATCCAATTTATACCTCATCCCAAGCATCAATAGGTTTTGTATTATGTCGATCATCCCAAAATATAAAAATAACCAAAATATTCAATCATTTCAGTATGAATTAAGTTGGTCAGATCAAATAGCGCAAGCTATATTATTTAAAAAACTTGGCCAAATTCAACACGGGTTTTTACAAATTCATACAAATGGCATGATTTATGAGTTTGGAAATAGAGATATGCAAGCAACTCTTCATGCCGTAATTAGAGTAAATGATATACGAGTATTTAAAACAATTTTATTTGGTGGAGAACCGGCTGCAGGAAATACTTATGTTAAAGATTGGTGGACATCAGAAAACCTACTTAATGTCATGCGTCTTTTTACACTAAATCGCGATGTACTCTTTTCATTTAAATCCGGCACTGCTTCCATTGCTAAATTCATATACTCAGTGGGACATGCGTTAAATAAGAATGACAGACAAGGTTCTAAACGCAATATTCTTGCCCATTACGACATAGGAAATGATTTATACAGATTATTTTTAGACGAGAAAATGATGTACTCATCTGCATGCTTCACTTCCAAATATAATAATCTAGAAGATGCCTCTGAATATAAGCTAAAAGTAATTTGCGAAAAACTTAAGTTAACGCCAAGTGATCATTTACTTGAAATTGGAAGTGGCTGGGGAGGATTTGCAATGTATGCTGCCAAAAATTATGGCTGCAAAGTGACTACTACAACCATTTCAGATCAACAATATGATTATGTACAGGAAAGAGTAACAGCAAATAATTTATCTGAACAAGTTACCATACTTAAACAAGATTATCGGACCTTGGAAGGCCAGTATGACAAACTCGTTTCTATAGAAATGATCGAGTCAGTTGGGCACCAATACTTAGATGACTACTTTTCAATTTGTAGCAAACTATTAAAACCAGATGGTGTTTTTTTAATTCAAGCAATTACGATTTCCGATTATCTTTATAATCGCTATCTCCATTCTATGGATTTTATTCGCAAGTACGTATTCCCAGGTGGTAGCTTACCAAGCATGTCATCTATGCTTAACTCTGTCTCCAATAACAGTGACCTAACTTTATTTCATGCAGAAAGCTATGCTTCAAGTTATGGAAAAACCTTAGCAATTTGGTACCAGCGTTTTATAAATAATAAAGATAAAGTTACTGAGCTAGGATATGGACAATCTTTTATACGCTTATGGGAATATTATCTTAAGTATTGCCAAGCAGGGTTTGAAGAGCGTGTGATTGATGTACAACAACTGGTATTAAAAAAACCAGCAAATCGATTTCAGTCATGAAAAAGGGTTTAGGTTTTTTAATTTTTAACTTTCTTGGCTTACAGGCCACTTGGGCTGCTTGCGCCTATGGTGCAACCCATGAATTTCCAATGTTAGGCCTTTATGTTGGCTTAGCTTATATCACAACACATTTATTACTAAGTAAAATGCGTACTCGTGACATAAAAATCATGCTGATTATTGGCGTTATCGGCATCGTTATCGATAGCACCTTTACACAATTAAATATTTTATCCTTCCCTGGATTTGTAGATCATCAATTACCCATACCTGCTTGGTTAATGGTTTTATGGTTTGTTTTTGCTTTAATGGTTCCTTACAGTTTGTACTGGCTAGGTAAAAACCTAAAGATTGCTGCTATTGCCGGTGCTATCGGCGGAAGTTTAAGTTATCTCTTAGGTCATAAGCTAGGAGCACTAAACTTAGGTGACCCAGTATGGTTAAGCTTTGGTATCTACTTTATCAAATGGGGAATCCTATTCCCCATAGCATTATTAATTGTTAAGTATTTTACTCAAGCTACAATCAAATCAGAGATTACAGACTCAGCTTTCTAGTAAATTTGCGTTGACAATATTCTCCGCAAACCCTTGGTATGCATCTTCAAATTGCTTCGCCATCGAATCTGGAAAAGTATGAAACTCACCGTTTTCAAGCGCATATAAAATACTATCTGCTACCAAACTTGGGGGTTCTGCAATTTCATCTATTCCCGCATCAGTTGCCATATCTGTTGCGATGGGTCCCGGGTGTACGCTTACAACTGTAGTACCTTGTTCTTTCAACAAGTCACGTAAAGCTTGCGTAATTGAATACGCTGCTGCTTTAGATGCACAGTAAGTTGCAAAAGGCGGGAAGCTTTTTATAGATGCTAAAGAATTAAGTTGAACCAATGCTCCACCACCATTGGCTTTCAGGATTGGCGCAAATGCTTGTGCCATACGCACTAAACCATTTACATTTATATCCATCTCATAGCTCATCGTATCTAACGTACCAGATTCAAGCGGAGTGGAAGTCTTTAACACTCCAGCATTATTTACAACGATATCAACATCAGTCGCTTTTGTAGCGGCTTGTTGAATGGTTTCTGGTTTTTCTAAGTCGATCTGTATTGCTTCGACACGATCACCATATTGCTCCGTAAGTTCACTAGCTGATTCTAGCTTTCTCACTGCAGCGTAAACTTTTTTAACTTGGCCTTTGTCCAAAAGGCTTTCCACGATGACCTTGCCGATACCTCGGTTGGCGCCGGTCACAAGAGCAGTTTTATTTTTAACATTATAAGGAATTGACATATTTGCCCCTCTTTTATGTATAGGTGTATGGTTTCTCAATATTTGACAGATGTTTGCATGAGTTTATTACATAAATATTCATTGATTAATAAGTATTACATACCGATTTGATATAGGAGCAAGTTATGAATAGCCATGAAAAAATTAATTATGTAGAGCTTCCTGCCAAAGATATCAATGCTGTAAAAGCGTTTTTTACAGAAGCTTTTTCATGGTCATTCACTGATTATGGGCCTGATTACACAGCATTTGAAAACCAGGGTCTGGATGGTGGTTTTTTTACTTCTGATAAAGTTGCTTCAACTGAAAACGGCAGTGCGCTAGTGGTTTTTTACAGTAATGACTTGGAAGAAACCCAATCAAAAATTCAGCAAGCAGGTGGGAAAATCATACAGGAAATTTTTTCATTTCCTGGTGGTCGTCGCTTTCACTTTACTGATCCAAATGGCAATGAATTTGCGGTGTGGACTAAAAATTAATCGCAGTTTGTCGCCTATAAGCACCGATCTAAAGATAAAAGAAAACTGCTGTTTGCCAGCAATATTAAAATAGCATCTATCAAATAGCTCAGTACAGTTGGCGGACCATTATGCTTGTTCTTCTACAATCTTTATTTTATCTATTAGGCATACTATTTACTGGTTTTCTATTAATTGAAGGTTGGATCAACCAAGCTGTATGGGTGAAGGGCTGCAGCAAAGGTCTATTGGCCAGTGTTACTGAGATGGATTCTTGGGCTGTGAAAAAATACCGCAAAACTGAGGAACGCGAATATTGGTTATTTATGGGTTTCTATGCAATCGCATTTTTATTCTTTCTATTTGCGATTATCTTTTAGCTTAATTTAAATGAAAAAGCCTTAACTTATGCCAAGGCTTTTTCTATGGTACTAGTGGCCTACGATTAAACACTAGCTTTGGGGAGTAAATCGTTTTAAATCGTCTACGACCCTACAACTCCACCATCTTTCTTTGTGATCACGATGGTTGAATCACGTGGGATGGTTACACCATCTAATGGAGCTGGGAAATTAGTAAGAGTTGGGTCACCGTTACCTGGATGTTGAGTATTCACAAACATGGTTTTGCGATTCGGGGTTGTTGTAATACCTGTGATTTCATCGCTTGTAACACCTGTAAACAAACGACGAAGATCACCTGTACGCAAGTCTGAAACCAACATTTGGTTATTCAACCCGTCCTTTTGACCGCCATCTGTTTGGATAAACAAACGACCATCAGGATCAGCCCACAAACCATCAGGATCACTAAATGTATCTTCAGTGCCATGTGTAGTCTCGGCAATTAAATAGATATCCCATTTAAAACGCGTGCCTGTAAATCTTCTGCTATCTTTCCAACGGATGATATGACCATCAGCATTGGGTGCCAAAGGATTTGCAGCATCTGCACCTGGAAGCCCGTCATTCCCACGTCGACTATTATTGGTTAATGTGCAATACACAACACCATTTGGAGCAACTGTGGTCCACTCAGGACGATCCATCGGTGTCGCTCCAACGATATCTGCTGCAATTCGCGCATAAGTAAGCACTTCTGCTTGACTGCTAAATCGTTCCGCAATTGCAGGATTGTCGATGGTTAGTTCTAGCCAATCGCCACTTCCATCATCGTTAAATCGTGCAACGTATAACTTGCCTTCGTCTAATGGACTCTTACCTTGGCGACGCATTCTGCGCCAATTGTCAGCAGAAACAAATTTGTAAATATAGTCAAAACGTTGGTCATCTCCCATGTAGCCAACTACACGGCCGCCTAAACCAACAGTCAGTGCAATACCCTCGTGTTTTACTCGGCCTAGTGCCGTTCGTTTGACAGGTTTTGAAGTGCCATCCATAGGATCAACTTCAACAATCCAACCAAAACGGTTTTCTTCATTTTGATAATCGGGATCTGATAAATCAAAACGTCTATCAAAGTTTTGCCAACCATAACCAAAACCGTTTTCACTAAATCCATAACGCTCTTGTTCTGCTGTTGGCACCCAGGTGTTATTTTGATTTGTAGCGCCAAAATAACCATTGAAGTTTTCTTCACAAGTTAAATATGTCCCCCATGGCGTGTAACCATTTGCACAGTTGTTAACCGTGCCTAGTGGTACATTTCCGTTTGGTGTTTCTATTAATTCAGAATCCGCTACAGGACCACTAAATTCAACAGGAGTGTTTACATGGATACGTCTTGCAAAATCACTTTTAACCTGGCGCCATTTGCCCTCACGTTTGCGAAGCTCAACAACAGACATACCATGAGCATGTTGAGAAATGCGTACATCTTCAAGATCCTCAGGAGCATCTTTACCAAGCACATGGGAATTGCGGCCAAATTCATGATTGATACATAACACACCATGACGATTACCGCGGCGGTAGTGGGCCCTTTGTGTGTTACTGTTCCAATCTAGATCATCATCCCAATCATTGTAATCATCCCAGCCACAACGTCTTTTATTTGGATTTTTAATAGGAAAGTAATGCATACCATCATGACCAATACCAATTTGTTTTTCTTGGTC